>DULK01000037.1 GCA_012840385.1 Syntrophomonadaceae bacterium | reverse complement strand
GAAGCAGTTCGCAACTTGTTACGCAGCATCCCAGAGCTGTCCCGAAGCGAGCCGTCTTCCTGTCCGGCCTGGAATCGGGAGTCGAGCGGTAGACCCGGCAGGTGTATTCGATGTATTTTCAGGGCAGCGGCATAAAAAAAGGAGATGAGGCAATAACCTCAATCTCCTTATCATTTAACTATTTAAAGCCCGGTCAATTATAACCGGTGCTCAGTTGGCAACCAGTTCTTTGTTTTCATGGTTCTGGGCCCAGATTTGATCTGCCACCTTTTTCCAGTCGGCGGCCCGCCGGTCCAGAAAACTCCCGATCTCTCCTTCCAGGATGGTATCTGCTCCTGCATGGGTGGGATGGGCACCGGTATTTCTGACGATCTCACGCAAGGCTTCAGGGTTGTCGATGATCGGGCACGGCCGCAACATGTTTTCGGAAAAAGGCTGGCGTTTCTGGTATTCGGTAAAGAGCGGGTTTCTCAGGACCTCTTTCAGGCTCTTGTCCCTGATGTTGTCCACGGCAAAGTGAACAAAGGCGCACGGTTCCACATCTCCGCGGGCTGTAATGTGGAAGTAGGCGCTACCGCCCGCGATGCAGCCACCGGTCAATTCACCGTCGTTCCAGAAGTCCGCGATGGGCAGCGGTTTATGGGTGCGCAGGTAGGGGATGCGCTCTGCCAGGTAAGCCCGCTGCTCGGGCAGGATCATCAGGTCCACGTCGGGCTGGCGGCCGATGGGGATGTAGTGGAACGTCCACATGAACCTGACCCCTTTGTCAATTAGAAAATCTATAAATTCGTCGCTGGTGACGGTTTCAACATTATGGCGGGTGATGGTCACCGAGGCCCCGAAGACCACTCCTCTTTCATGTAAACGATCCATTGCCGAAATGATCTTTTTGAAGACCCCTTTTCCCCGGCGGGCATCGGTGGCGTCTTCCCATCCCTCGATACTGAAGGCCGGAGCGATATTGCCGAGGGCATGGAGCCTGTCGGCCATGTTGTCGTCAATCTTGGTGCCGTTGGTATAAATCATGAATGACATGTCGTTGTGTTTTGCTGCTATATCGGTAAGGTACGGGTAGACAAAGGGCTCTCCCCCTGACATGACGATTGCATAAATTCCCAGTTCCTTGGCCTCCTGCAGAATCCTGTCGAGCAGTTCCGGTTCCAGTTCATCGTGCTTGGAATACTCACCGGCCCAGCAGCCGGTGCATTTGAGGTTGCAGGCGCTGGTCGGATCGATCAGGATTGTGTAGGGAACATGAATCCCTTCCTTTTCTTCAACCTGCTTGCGGTGTTGAAACGATAACAAGAGGCTGTTGACCACGAAATTGCACATCAACCGGTGGCGCATTCCCCTATCGGTCTCGGTAAACATTCTATTGAAATAGGTTCTCAGGGCGGTGTTGTTTTCATAATTATATCTGATGTTCCTGACCATATCTTTGTGCACCGGCAGGTAAGCAAGGGTTTCCATGACTTTTAACAGGCGGGGGATATTCGTGTCCGGATCCCCTTCCAGGTACTTTAATACTTGCTCGAGGAGTTTTTCTGCGGCGTAGCGTTTTGCATAATCCCAATTTAGTTTGGGCAATGTTCTTTTGTCCCCAGTCATTTTCTTTCGCCTCCATATATTCATTATTAATAGTTATACCCTAAAAAACGTCTTTATTATCAAACAAGGGTTTTAGGCTTACCCAAAAGACCCAATAACTGAACAAAAATCAGGAAACTGCCTGCAGTAAATCACTGAGGAAACCGGCAAGCAGGCGGTGCTGTTTCAGATCGATCCCTGCCAGGTGCTGGTGAAAATTATTAATAAAGCCGGCCATCATGCCGTCCTTCCCGCCTGTTGTCGTTCCTGTTACCGGATCTCTAGATAAAATGCCTACGATTGTGCCCGAAAAAAGAGCGAGGCGCTGCTCGGGCCTTTTGATCAGGTCGATAACCTGGCGGACAAGCCTCATTCCTTGTTCATTGAATACTTTTATGTAAGCGACAAAAAGGGCAATTAAACATGCGCAGTACATTATTGAACCCTTTGCCTCCGGCAGTAAGGCCAAAAGTTCCTCGATCTGATCGGGCCCGCTGCAGCCGGTTGCGGACTGCAGTTTTTTAACGCTGTTAACCAGCAACTGCCTCCATGCCAACCAATCCTCCTGTTTACCCGCATCCCCCTCCATGAGTTGTTTCAGCTTGGAAGTCGGTGTGTAGAACAACTGCGATCTGCCTGGGTTGCCCTTTTCCTTCACTCCGTAATGCGAGGAAAGATAACCTGCTTCTCCCAGGCGTTTGAGCATGTCATAAGCCGTCCATTTACTCACCCCCAGCCTTTTTGCCACGGTTGTGTAGTGAACCGGGTTTTTTTGTTTTAAGTACTGTTCAAAGATACATGTCAGAAACTCTTGCTGCCGCTTGGTCAAAGCCAATGTTTTCACCCCTACCCAAAAGACCAAATAACTGTTTAGTTGCTATTATATTCTTCAACTTCTAATTCTAAAACTTTCATTTTCAGCCCCACACGCCCGGGAACGGGCGTGAACCCTTACGATGGCTTGTCTTCGCAATTATCCGGTTTATTCCGTAGTTTACAGGCTGTTCTCACCTGCTGTAACTGCAGGACTATTGCCGGTCAGTCGACAATTCAGTGATTAAAGAAGGATGTCGTCTACACGCTGCATTTATGGTATCATACATGGTATGGAACTGGAAGAGACATGAAGGCAGGTTGAGTGTCATGGAAAATTCGGGGATGGTTTTGATGCCCGGCGGCGTAAGGGATATGCTGCCCGCCGAGGCCAGGCGGAAGCGGGAGCTGGAGGGCCGCCTGTTGACGCTGTTTGAGTCCTACGGCTACCAGGAGGTTGTTACTCCGACCTTTGAGTTCTATGAGGTGCTGGAGCCCGCCCTGGATAGGGGGATGCATGAGCAGCTCTACCGGTTTATTGACGACAGGGGCAGGATTATGGTCCTCAGGCCGGATATGACCACCCCCATTGCCAGATTTGTAAGCACGCGCCTGCGGGACAGGGCTCTCCCCATGCGCTTCTGTTATGTGGCCAACATTTTCAGACGCGAGAACCATGCCGGGAGGCAGAGGGAATTTTACCAGGCGGGTGTTGAATTGCTGGGCGCGGCGGGCGCCGAGGCCGATGCCGAAGTGATCAGCCTGGCCTGCGAGGCCCTCAGGCTGGCCGGTGTCGAAAACTTTCAAATCACCGTCGGTCACGTTGAGGTTCTGGGTGGTGCGCTCACAGGAGCAGGCTTAGCAGAGACCGAACGGGATAAGGCCAGGCTTGCCCTCAGCAATAAGGACTTTGTTACCTGGCAAAACCTGATCGCCACCTCCCGCATTTCCCGGGAACACAAAGAAGCCCTGGGAGGCCTTCCTTACCTCCACGGAGGAATCGAGATGCTGTCTCGGATTGAAGGGTTGATCTCTCATCCCGGGGCGCAGGAGGGGGTGGTCCGGCTGCGTAAGGTCTGGGAAATTCTGGCCAGCTATGGATTCCGGGATCAGGTGTGTATAGACCTGACCCTGCTCAGGGGACTGGGCTACTACACCGGAATAGTCTTTGAAGGCTACACCCCGGGTGTCGGCTATCCCCTTTGCGGCGGGGGCAGGTATGACGGACTGCTTGCCAAGTTCGGATTCGACTGCCCGGCAACCGGATTTGCCCTGGGTATTGAGCGGATAATGGCTGCACTGGAAAAGGAGGAGCTTCCCGCGGAGCAGGTGCCCGATTACTACATCACCGGATCGGACCATATGGAGGTGATCCGGCGGGCGAGGGCCCTAAGGGAAACCGGCTGCAGTGTGGAAATCGACGTTTCCGGCCTTCCCCGGGAGAAAGCCATCGCCTGCGCCTCCAGGAGGGGAATTCCGCACATCCTTGTGGTAGAATAGAAAGAAAAGTGGAGAGAAACATGAGCCTGGAGCAGATCACTTTTGCGCTTTCAAAAGGGCGCCTCTTTCCACCCGCGGTTCACCTGTTAAAGGAGGCGGGTATCTTGACAACCCCCTTTGAAGAAAAGGGGCGCCGCCTGGTTTACACAGATCAGGAATCGAATGTGCGTTACCTGATCTGCCGCGCCGCTGACGTCCCTACTTTTGTGGAATACGGGGCGGCGGATCTGGGGATTGCCGGAAAGGACGTTATCCTGGAACAGGATAAAGACATCTGCGAACTGCTGGACCTGGGTTTTGGAGCCTGCAAGTTCGTGGTGGCCGTTCCTGCGGCCAAACTTGGTGAGTTTCAGGATGGGCTGTGGGGCTACCTTGCCCGTCACGGGCAGCTGCGCGTGGCCACAAAATTCCCCCGGGTGGCCGAAGAATTCCTGCGCAGCAGGGGTTTGCCGGGAGAGATCATCAAGCTTTCCGGGAATATCGAGCTTGCCCCTCTTGTGGATTTGGCAGAAGTTATCATCGACCTGGTGTCCACAGGACGTACCTTGAAAGAAAATAACCTTGTTGCCGTGACAGAGATTGCGGGGGCAACCGCCAGGTTTGTGGCCAACCGGGTAGCCTACCGCCTGAAATATACCAGGATTGCAGCTATTATCGATGCGATCAAGGCTGCAATGGAGAGGAGCACGAAGGATGTTCAGAGTTGTATCGAGTAAGCACCAGCTGGTTGACAGGTTGCGGAAGCGCGAGCATCGGGGCGAGGAGCTTGAAGCTGCAGTGCGCTCTATTATCGAGGCCGTGCGGGATCAGGGGGATGCCGGTGTTTTGGCGGCGACCAGGAAGTTCGACCATGCCGAACTGACTGCGGCGCAACTGCGGGTAACACCTGATGAAATAGAGGCCGCTTACACTGAAGTTTCGCCGCAGCTGCTGGAGTCTCTCAGGCTTGCCCGGGACCGGATCCATGCCTTTCACGCCCGGCAGCACTTCCAGACCTGGTTTGAACCCGGCCGTGACCGGGAGATCGTCGGCCAGGTTTACAGGCCGTTGGAAAGGGTGGGTATCTACGTGCCGGGTGGCACGGCAGCTTACCCATCCTCCGTTTTGATGAATGCCCTTCCGGCAAAGGTAGCGGGTGTCCGGGAGATCATCATGGTTACACCGCCCAGGCCGGACGGTACGATCCTGCCGCTGGCCCTGGTGGCAGCTGCCGAGGCGGGCGTAACCGCTATTTACAAAGCGGGCGGAGTGCAGGGGATAGCCGCTCTTGCCTACGGGACGGAGACCATTCCTAAGGTGGACAAGATCGTGGGGCCGGGCAACATCTATGTGACCATTGCCAAGCGCCTGGTCTTCGGGCTGGTTGACATCGACATGCTGGCAGGCCCCAGCGAGATCGTGGTGGTTGCGGATGACAGCGCTGATCCCGAACTGGTGGCTGCGGACCTGCTGTCACAGGCGGAGCACGACCCGCGGGCGGCGGCCATTTTGCTTACACCGGATGAGCAGCTTGCCCGGAATGTACAGAAGGAAGTCGAGAAGCAACTGGCCGATTTGCCGAGACGGGAGATTGCCGGGGAGGCCCTGGAGAATTACAGTGCCGCGGTGGTCACAGAAGACCTTTTGGAGGCCGTCGAGCTGGCCAACGAGCTTGCCCCCGAGCACCTGGAGCTTTACGTCCGGGAGCCTTTCTCCTGGCTGGGCCGTATCAGAAACGCGGGAGCCGTTTTCCTGGGCCCTTACGCCTCCGAGCCGGTCGGAGACTATTTTGCCGGGCCGAACCATGTTCTGCCCACCGGCGGGACGGCCAGGTTCTTTTCGCCCCTCAGCGTGGAGGACTTTATGAAGCGCATCAGTGTTATTTACGGTACTGCAGATACCATGAGGAAGTGGGGGCCGCACATCGTCAGGCTGGCCGAAGATGAGGGGCTCCAGGCCCACGCCCGGGCCATCACCCTGCGGCTGGAGCGGCTGAAGTAACACCTGGGTGAGACCTTTGTTAGACCTTCATGCCGCTCGTACGGTACCATCAAAAGAATGATAACAGCGGTTTATCTTTGCCGGCGCAGCGACCTGTCGCAACATATGCGTAATATAAGAGCAAGCGGAAGGTTCGCCGTCCGGAAAAGTTCGGAATGAGCTTAGATAATAAGAAACGAGGGGAGAGTATGGGGCGCGTATCCGAGGTGGAGAGGATAACGGGCGAGACCAGGGTGAAGGTCAGGCTTGATCTCGATGGGAAAGGGAGTTTTCAGGGAGCTACGGGGATCGGCTTTCTCGACCATATGCTGCACCTCTGGGCCCGCCACGGGCTTTTTGATCTCAACGTAGAAGCCGAGGGTGACCTGCAGGTAGATGCCCACCACACTGTGGAGGACATCGGGATCTGTCTGGGAGAAGCTCTGCGCAGGGCCCTCGGAGATAAAGAGGGGATCAACCGGTACGGCTCCGTCCTGCTCCCCATGGATGAGGCCCTCGTAATGATCGCCGTGGACATAAGCGGAAGGCCATACCTGGTCTATGACGTTCAGGCGGAAGGATGGAGGGTGGGTGATCTGCCCGTCGAACTCGTACCGGAATTTTTCCGCGCTTTTGTGAACAACGCAGGGCTGACACTGCACCTTCGCCTGATCTCCGGGCGGAATACCCACCATATCGTCGAAGCCCTTTTCAAAGGATGCGCCCGGGCCCTGCGGCAGGCGGTGGCCGGGAACGATCGGGAAAGCGGAGTGCCGTCGACAAAGGGTATACTTTGAGAGCGGGAGAGAGAGAATGATTGCGATCATTGACTATGGAATGGGAAACCTGAGAAGTGTTCAGAAGGGTTTGGAAAGGGCCGGGTATCCTGCCGTCATCGTCACAGCCCCGGAAGAACTCGAAGCGGCGCGGGGAGTCATCCTTCCCGGTGTGGGCTCATTCGGAGATACCATGACCAACCTGCGGGGGAAGGGCTTCGACCTTGCCATACGGCGGGTGATTGAAGAGGGGAAGCCCTTTCTGGGTATCTGTGTGGGGCTCCAGGTTCTCTTCGATTACGGTGAAGAAATGGGCCGCCACGAAGGCCTGCGCATTTTCCCCGGGAGGGTGCGGCGTTTTACAGGTGACCTGAAGATCCCGCATATGGGCTGGAACCGGGTGATGTTAAAACGGAAAAATCCGCTTTTTGACGGTATCCCTGACCGCTCTTACTTTTATTTCGTTCACTCCTATTATGCCGAAACCCCGGCTGAGGACGCCGTCGGCGGTACGACCATATACGGAGTCGAATTTCCCTGCATCATGGTCAGGAACAACGTCTTCGCGGTGCAGTTTCACCCTGAAAAGAGCAGCACCCTCGGGCTGCAGGTTCTGGCAAACTTCGGAAAGCTGGTGGCCTCATGCTGATTTTTCCCGCCATTGACCTGCGCGGAGGGAAGTGCGTCCGCCTGCGGCAGGGGCGTGAGGATGCCGAGACCGTCTATGCCGCAGACCCGACAGCGGTTGCCCGCCTCTGGGTGGAAAGGGGGGCCCGCTGGCTGCACCTGGTTGATCTCGACGGGGCCTTCGCAGGGGAACCCCGCCAGCTCCCACTTGTCGAAAGAATTGTAAGGAGCGCTGCCGTACCCGTTCAGCTGGGAGGTGGCCTGCGCACCCTGGAGCAGATCCGGGCGGCCTTTGAGGCCGGAGTGGCCCGGGTTATTCTCGGTACCGTTGCCGTCAGCAACCCGGAGCTGGTGAGAAGGGCCTGCGCCGAATTCGGGAAGAGCCGCATTGTGGTGGGAATCGACGCCAGAGAGGGTTGGGTGGCGGTCAGGGGATGGAAGGATGTCACTTCCAGGCACTTTTTGGAGGTAGCCCGGGAGATCCGGGAACTGGGAGTCGAGCGCCTGGTCTTTACGGACACCTCAAGGGACGGCATGCTCTCGGGGCCCAATTTCCAGGCCACCGGGGAACTGGCCCGGAGGACCGGCCTGCGCGTCATCGCCTCCGGCGGAATCAGTTCTCTGGAGGACCTGATGGAATTAAAGAAGCTGGAGTCCGCCGGGGTTGAGGGAGCCATCCTGGGAAAGGCGCTTTACGAAGGAAAGATCCGGCTGGAAGAGGCTATTTCTGTTGCTTCCGGCAAAGGATAAAGTTAGTTCCGCAGCATTTGCGGGAGGAGAGATTATGCTGGCAAAAAGGATCATTCCCTGCCTTGACGTGGATTGCGGACGGGTTGTCAAGGGAGTAAAGTTCGTGGATCTCCGGGATGCCGGGGACCCGGTGGAACTGGCCGCTTATTATGACTCCGCCGGTGCAGACGAGCTGGTTTTTTTGGATATAACGGCTTCCCATGAGGGACGGGAGACGATGGTGGACGTGGTGCGGCGCACGGCCGACAGCGTGTTTATCCCTTTTACGGTGGGGGGTGGAATCCGCACCATCGAAGACATCCGGAAAATGCTCCAGGCCGGAGCGGATAAAACCGCCGTCAATACCGCAGCCGTACTGAATCCTTCTCTGATCGAAGAAGGCGCCCGGAAGTTCGGCAGTCAGTGTATTGTGGTGGCCATTGACGCCCGGCGGATCGGCCCCGGCCGCTGGGAGGTGCTGACCCACGGTGGAAGACGGGGAACCGGCATTGACGCCGTTGACTGGGCAAGGGAGGTTGAGCGGCGCGGCGCCGGGGAGATCCTGTTGACCAGCTTCGACCGGGACGGCACGAAGGACGGCTACGATCTGGAGCTGACCCGGGCGGTGAGCGAGGCCGTCCGCATCCCGGTGATCGCTTCTGGTGGAGCCGGGACGCTGGAACACCTTTACGAAGGCCTGACGCTGGGGGCGGCCGACGCAGTCCTGGCCGCATCCATTTTCCATTATCAGGAGTATACCATCAGGGAGGCCAAGGATTACCTGATGGAAAGAGGGGTGGCAGTAAGGCTGTGAGCGCAATACCTGTTCTAACCGATGAGGCTGAGATCGGGACTGCTTTGGAAAGGATCAGATTTAATGGGGACGGCCTGGTTCCGGCGGTGATCCAGGACGTTAAGAACGGCGAGGTGTTGATGGTAGCTTACATGAACCGGGAATCCCTGGCACGCTCCCTCCGGACGGGCAGGACCTGGTTCTACAGCAGGAGCAGGAAGTGCCTCTGGATGAAGGGGGAGACAAGCGGACACCACCAGTACATCCGGGAGGTGCGGTTCGATTGCGACGCTGATACACTGCTCATCAAGGTCGAACAGGTAGGGCCCGCCTGCCATGAGGGTTACCGCTCCTGTTTTTTCAGATGCATTGGACAACCCCTGCAGGAAGGGGAAAAGCACGGTGATATCATTCCAGAGCTCTTTGCGGTGATCAAGGAACGGCAGCGGACCCTTCCCGAAGGGTCGTATACCGCAAAACTGTTCCGGAAAGGTATTGACAGAATCGCCCAGAAAGTAGGGGAGGAAGCGGTGGAAGTGGTGATCGCCGGGAAAAACCGGGATAGATCGGAACTGATCGAGGAGACGTCGGACCTGATTTACCACCTGCTTGTTTTACTGGCGGAATGCGGCGTCAGCCCTGATGAGGTGTGGGCAAAACTTGCCGAACGGCGACAATAGGTGAGAGTGATGAATTTTTGGGAGGATTTGAATCCGGTACAGCAGGAATCTGTGCGGCAGACAGAAGGGCCGCTGATTATCTTCGCGGGAGCGGGAAGCGGGAAAACCCGTGTCCTCACCTACCGCATCGCCTATCTTTTGCAGTCCGGAGTTTCCCCCTTCAGGATACTGGCGGTAACCTTTACCAACCGGGCGGCGGCCGAGATGCGCCAGCGGGTCTGGAAACTGGCAGGAGCCGGGGCCCGGGATGTCTGGATCAGCACCTTTCACTCTCTGGCCGTCCGCATACTCCGCCAGGAGGCCCGCTTCCTGCCGTACGACCGCAATTTTGTTATTTACGACGACGATGACCAGCTGACGGTGATGAAACACTGTCTCCGGGAGCTCAACATTGACGACAAGAAATACCGCCCGCGCAGCCTTCTGGCGACCATCGGGGGTTTGAAAAACGAACTGATAGGGCCTGATGACTATGCTTCCAGAACCCGTAACCCCCGGGAGCAAACGGTTGCCCGCGTTTACGCCTATTACCAGGCGAAGCTGCTCCAGCAGAACGCCATGGACTTTGACGATCTTCTCTTCCAAACGGTGGCATTATTCCGGGCGGAACCCCTGGTGCTCCAGAATTATCAGCACCGCTTCCAGTACATCATGGTGGATGAATACCAGGACACGAACCATGCCCAGTACGAGCTGGTGCGCCTGCTTGCCGGCGGTCACAGGAACCTCTGTGTCGTCGGGGATGACGATCAGTGCATTTACGGGTGGCGTGGAGCCGACATCAGGAATATTTTGAGCTTTGAAAACGATTACCCGGAGGCGCGGGTGATCAAGCTGGAGCAGAATTACCGTTCCACGCAGCGCATTCTGACCGTGGCGAATTCCATCATCGCCCACAACCGGGGAAGAAAACCCAAGCAGCTGTGGACCTCCAACGGAACCGGTGAGCCGGTTTGCTGCTACCAGGCAGTGGACGAAAGCGACGAGGCCAGGTTTGTAATGGCCGTCGTGGAGAAACTTCGCCGGGAAGAAGGATATCAATACCGGGACTTTGCAGTTTTCTACAGGACGCATGCCCAGTCCCGGGCGTTTGAGGAGGAGTGTGTAAGAAAGAACATTCCTTACCGGGTTTTCGGGGGGGTCAGGTTTTACGAAAGAAAAGAGATCAAGGATATCATCGCCTACCTGAGAGTGGTTGCCAACCCGGCAGACGAGGTTTCCCTGCGAAGAATCCTGAACGTGCCGCGGCGGGGAATCGGCGATGCCGCCCTGGCCCGCGCCGAAGAAATTGCCCTGCAGGAAGACCGCAGTCTGGCCGAGGTTCTGGCTGATGCGGAACAGATTCCCGGCCTTGGCGCACGCACGGTCAGGGCACTCCGGGCATTCTTCGATATGGTCGGGCGCTGGCGCCGGGAGGAGGATAAGCTGGGAGTTGCCGGGCTCGTCGAGAAGATTTTAGAAGAAACGGGCTACCTATCCCTGCTGGAGACGGAGAGAACCGTAGAGTCGGAAACCAGGCTGGAAAACCTGAAGGAGTTTACAGGTATGGCGCGGCAGTACGACGAGGAGAGCGCCGACAAATCCCTGGCCGGCTTCCTGGAACAACTGGCCCTGGTGACCGACGTCGACAATTACAGGGCCGATGAAAATGCTGTAACCCTCATGACCATTCACAGCGCCAAGGGGTTGGAGTTTCCCGTGGTATTCCTGACAGGTCTCGAGGAGGGCATTTTCCCCCACGCTCATGCCCTGGGAGAAGAGGAAGAGCTGGAAGAGGAACGCCGGCTCTGCTATGTGGGGATCACCAGGGCGCAGCAGCGCCTCTACCTCTCCTGGGCCGGCCGGCGTTTTCTGCACGGCAGCGGGGTTTTCCGGGAGCCCTCCCGTTTTCTTACTGAGATCCCGGAAGAGTTCCTCTATCCCGTCATCCCGGGAGGAGGGCGCGAAATACCTAAAACTGGAACGCCGGAAAACAAGCCGGAAAATAAACAGCACCAGGAAAGAAAACTTCCCTCTGTTTTTACAGGGCGCGATCTGCTGGAGGCGGTTGCGGGGAAGGACGAGGTGGCAACTGTCAAGGGAACGGCCGGGGAGCAGGAAGCCGCTCCTGAACAAGCGTGTAAACAGGACAACGTTTTTCAGATTGGCGACAGGGTGGAGCATAAGAAGTTCGGAAAGGGGAGGGTGACGGAAACCAGGATTGGCCCCGGTGGCGATCTGGAGATCTTCGTATCTTTTGATACTGTTGGCCTGAAGCACCTCCTGGTGAAATACGCTCCTCTACAGAAGGTCTAAGGTATGGATGTTATTTAATGTATAAGACCTTTAGACAAGTTAGACAAGGGGACGGTTCTCCTGTCTATGGAGGTTGCTGCTCGCCCTTGACGAAGGAGCTGTAAACGGTAGCCGGAATGAAATCAGGAGTGAGCGGAAACAACTGTTAAAACTCAGCCGGAGTCCGGGAGCAGGCGCAACGATAAACCAGGACATATTTCCAGGGTAGACGCTCATGCCGCCCAGGCGGCACCATCAGAAAGATGCAAATACAGGCGAAGTCAGTTTAGGGGGTTGATTCGGAACTGGCGTTAGACAGTTCTTGCAAGCTTCCGACATCTGATATCCTGCCTCAGACATCTATTTACAGGGTAGACGTAATTTTATGTATTGGAAATGGGGAGTATAGTAATGGCGGGAACGATTTGGGTCCTCGGGCACGTCAACCCGGACACCGACGCCATTTGCGCGGCACTGACCTATGCCGAACTGAAAAGGATACTGGGTATCACCCAGGCGCGGGCGGGACGGCTGGGGCCCCTGAACCGGGAAACATCTTATGTTTTAAGTAAGCTGGGCGTTGAACCTCCACCGGTTGTAACCGATGTGCGCTCACGGGTAATGGATATGATCCGGAAGGAAGTCACCAGCTGCCACCCGGAGACAACACTGCAGAACGCCGGAAGGTTAATGCGGGAGAAGCAGGTCAAAACCCTGCCTGTAGTGGATGCCGGTGGGCATTTGCTGGGTATCGTGACCATCGGTGATCTTGCCCGGCACCTGCTGGAGAAGCTCGACCTGGAAGAACCGGCAATCAACTCCAATCGTGTGCGGGAGATTTTGTCCGATCCGATATCCGCCATCATGAAAACCAGCGGGATTGTCACTTTCCAGGATGATGACCTGGCTACCTACGCCAGGCGGGTTATGCTGGAAACCAGGTACCGCAACTATCCGGTCGTCGATGAACACGACCGGTTGCTGGGGATGGTGGCGCGCTACGACCTGCTCGCCCTGCGGCGTAAGCAGGTCATCCTGGTGGACCACAACGAACGCGCTCACGCCGTTCCTGGGATTGAGGAGGCAGAGGTGCTGGAAATAATCGATCATCACCGGTTAGGAGACGTTCAGACGGGCGAGCCCCTTTATTTCCGTAGCGAACCCGTCGGGAGCACCTGTACGATTATCCGGAACATTTACCAGGAGCAGGGGATTACCCCGGCCCCCTTAACGGCCGCATTGCTGTGTGCCGGGATTCTTTCGGATACGGTTATCTTTAAATCCCCGACCTGCAGCGCCAGGGATCGGGCCGCGGCCCAGGAACTGGCTGAAATTGCGGGTCTTGACATAGAGTCCTTTGGGCGCGACATGTTCCAGGCGGGGTCCGCCCTGGCGGATCGACCCGCCGGCGAGATCTTGAAAGAGGATTTCAAGGTTTTTCAGTTGGGCAATCTCAAGGTCGGTATCGGGCAGGTGGAGGGCCTCGGAACAGGCGGCCTGGAGGGCGTGAAGCAGGCTTTAACCAGGGAGATGGAAAGCATGGTGGAGCAGGAAGGGTATGATCTGGTGCTGATGATGTTGACCGATATTATCCAGGAGGGGACCGAGTTGCTGGTAACAGGCCCTGCCGGGAATCTCGTAGAGGAGGCCTTTGGCCGGGAGGTGCGGAACAACCGGGTTTTCCTGCCGGGTGTGATGTCCCGCAAGAAACAGATAGTACCTCCTCTGGCCCGTATAGCGGCGCTGCATTAGATCTGGATAAAATAAAAGAGGGCGGCTGCATTTTCGTCTGTTGTAAGCACAGAAAGTAACATGGGGGTCAAGGGGATAACATTTAAGCAAGGTACAGGAGGGGCGGTGTTTATGCTTTCCCTTCAAGAGGCCAGGAAAAGGGTGGAGGAACTCCGCAGGGAGATCCGGGAACATGATTACTACTATTACGTCCTTGATAATCCGCGGATCTCCGACAGGGAATATGATGCCCTGGTTCGAGAACTGGAGAATCTGGAGAGGCAATATCCTGAATTGATTACCCCGGATTCACCAACGCAGCGGGTGGGAGGAGAGCCCCTTTCGGAGTTTAAGACTGTCCGGCACCCGATGCCGTTACTTAGCCTGGCCAATGCCTTTGAGCCTGCCGAACTGAAGGATTTCGACCGCCGGGTGCGTCAGTTGGCAGGCGCCCAGGTGGATTACGTGGTAGAGCCAAAGATCGACGGCTTGACGGTGGTGCTGACCTACGAAAACGGCGTGCTGGTGCAGGGTGCCACCCGCGGCGACGGAACGGTGGGTGAAGACGTTACGGAAAACCTGCGCACAATCCGTATGCTCCCCCTTTCCCTGCCGGATGCGCCACCGCGCCTTGTGGTGCGCGGCGAGGCGTTCATGTCTAAAAAGGCCTTCCTGCGGCTCAACGAGGAGCGCGACAGCCGGGGCGAACTCCCCTTTGCCAATCCCCGCAACGCTGCAGCGGGGTCTATCCGCCAGCTTGATCCCAGGATTACCGCAAGCAGGCCGCTGGGGGTTTTCACCTACCAGGTGCTGGTAAGCGAAGGGGTTTCCCTGGAAAGCCAGGCCGAGGTCCTAAAATACCTGGAGCAGGTAGGCCTACCGGTTCAGGAACACTGCCGGCACTGCCGCAATATCGACGAGGTCATCGATTACTGCAAGGATTGGAACGAAAAGAGGCACAGCCTGCCCTATGAAATCGACGGAATGGTCGTCAAGGTTAATTCTTTGCGTCTTCAGGACGCCCTGGGAAGCACCGCCAAGAGCCCTCGTTGGGCGATAGCCTACAAGTTTCCTGCCGAGCAGGTGGTGACCCGTATATTGGACATTATGGTTCGTGTGGGAAGGACAGGGGTGCTTACTCCCACCGCCATTCTGGAACCGGTGCAGGTGGGCGGGGTAACCGTCAGCCGGGCGACTTTGCACAACGAGGACATGATCCGGGAAAAGGACATTAGAATCGGCGACTTTGTGGTTGTCCAGCGGGCGGGAGACGTTATCCCGGAGGTGGTCAGGGTGCTTACCGAGCGGCGCACCGGGGAGGAGAGAGAATTCCGGATGCCGGACCGCTGCCCGGAATGCGGCAGCAGGGTGGTACGCCCGGAGGGCGAGGTGGCCGTGCGCTGCACGGGAATTGCCTGTCCTGCACAGTTGAAAGAACTGATCCTGCACTTCGTCTCGCGGGACGGGATGGACATCGAGGGAATCGGCCCTGCCCTTGTGACCCAACTGGTTGACCGCCGCCTGGTGGAGGATCCTGCAGACCTTTACTTCCTCAATAAAGCTGAAATAATTGGCCTTGAAAGGATGGGGGAAAAGTCGGCAGAGAATCTGCTGAGGGCGATAGAAAAAAGCAAGGGGAGAGGACTTGCTCCGCTTCTTTTCGCACTGGGAATCCGGTTTGTGGGAACCCGTGCGGCGGAGATCCTGGCCGAGCGGTTCGGATCGATGGAAGCCCTGTCCCGGGCCAGCGCCGAGGAATTGACGGCAATTCCTGAGATCGGCCCAAAGATCGCAGCCAGCATTGTAGCCTTCTTCCAGGAGGATCAGACCAGACAGGTGATAGAAAAGCTGAGGCAGGCAGGGGTGAAAATGGAGCAGGAAAAACCCGCGGCAGACCCCCGGCATCTCCCCCTGTCCGGAAAGCAGTTCGTGCTGACGGGGACCCTTTCCTCTTTTACCCGTTCAGAGGCCGAAGAACTGATCAGGCGGCTTGGAGGCAAGGTCTCGTCGAGTGTCAGCAAGAAGACGGACTATGTTGTGGTCGGGGAGAATCCCGGTCAGAAATATGTGAGAGCGCGGGAGCTGGGAATTACCATACTGGACGAAGCGGGGTTTCTTGACCTGGTAAGCTCGTGAAATGCAGTATGAGTACTTTATATCTACCCTGTTATTTCATGGTAGCGCCTGATGAAATCTTCAAGCAGAGCTTTATTTTTTTTGATTTTGTTCACCCAGACATGCAGCAGGGCCTCTCCTTCTGGTGTGAGTTCATAAAACCGCCGGGGCAAACCTGAACCGGCGGTCTCCCAGTGTGACTGGACAAGACCTTCTTCTTCCATCCGCCTCAGGTTGCGATAGACAGCACCCGGATCGGGCACCGGTTCGAAGCCGAAACTGATCAGGCTGTCGAGCAACTCATAACCGTATGCCTTTTTTTCCCTCAGAAAAAGGAGCAAACAGGGCTCAATAAATTTTTTCATACTGCCGGGACACCGGCAGTTTTCATTATCATTAGTCGCCGTGCCAGCCTGGATGTTGTCGCCACAGGACATGCTGACCACTCCAAGTCAAAAGGTTTTTTAAAATATCTTAACACAATAATTTACCTAAATCATCCAAAATAAACCCAGGTGTCCCGCGGAGCAATGTGGCTACCGCGGTAACTGTGGTTCTCAAAAAACGGTTAACTATGCAGCACAAAACTATAATAATAACTGCTTGACACTAGCAAAAAAATGCATTTAAAATATATGTTGTCAACACATATTGGTGAAGTGTATATCAAAGGTGAATGTTTAAAGATTTCAGCGCAAGGGGGTGAGTTTGTGCAGAACGAAGCGGAAAGCATTCTTAATTTACTGCATGAAGGACAGGATGAGATTAAACAGCGGATTCCCGATGTAATGGAAAACTTTCAGAATTTTTCCCAGTCGGTAATCAAGGAAGGACTCTTGACGCCCATAATGAAGGAACTGATCGCAACAGCTGTTTCCGTGAGCATCAGGTGCCAGCCTTGAATCGTGCATCACGTCAAGCGGGCGCTTGATAAAGGAGCCACAGCGGATGAGATTCTAGAAGCCTGCAGTGTGGCTTTCATGATGGGCGGAGGGCCCTCGATCGCTTATACTTCTTACGTGGTAAAAGCCTTGAAAGATTTTGGAGCTTTGGACGGCGGAGAACAAAAAGGAGGTTGTTGAAAATGATTTGTGAAAAGTGCCGGGCAGAAGTTTCGGAAGATGACATTTACGAACATGGTGGCCGGAAGCTTTGTGAGGATTGTTATATAGCGGCTTTGCACCGTCCCCAGCCCTGTGATCCGGGTGCGGTTTCTGCCGCCCGGGCAAGCCGGGAACTGCAGGGACACAAGGGGGCTCAAGGCCTCACTCCGGTGCAGAAGAAAATATACGATTACCTTAAAGAAAAGGGCAAGGCAACCCGCCAGGAGGTTGCGGAGTACATGGGCCTCCCGTGGGAGGATATAGAGAGGGATTTTGCCGTTCTGCGGCACTGCGAACTGGTAAGGGCTTTTAAAGATGGAAATGAAGTCTTCCTCACATTGATGTGAGTTAAGCAGATATTTCATTGCCAACAGCGTTTTGCCGGCGGTGGGGCCGGCTCTTATATTATATTATAACATGGCGCCAATATGATCCGGATTATTCTTGTGCTTGCTTCCCGGAAATTAACGAATCGCTTGTATGTTAAATGTCAAGATCTTACATCCTGTGATTAATTACTTTTATGTTATTTAGATTGACTTGAGGTGCCGGGTTACCCGTCTTCCATAAGTCGCTTGCTCGTAGACCCGCCGGCGTATTTTAATCTCTGTTGGTGTCGCCAGAGGTGACAGTGAGTCTAATGGTGCCGTACGAGCGGCAAGGTCTAAGAACAAAGTTGCGGGGTTTTGGGTCTTCTGTTATAATTTAGGCATGTATTTTAGGGCCTAGCGGGACTGGAGGTGCCTTGAAGTGAAATTGAGTAAGAAGGAAGTTGAACACGTGGCACTGCTGGCGCGCCTTGCTTTAAGCGAGGAGGAAAAAGAGCGGTTTCGCGCCCAGCTCAACTCTGTGCTGGAATATGCCGAGATCATCAACCAGCTCGATACGGAAAAGGTGGCGCCGACCTATCATGTTCTCCCCATTCAGAACGTCGAGCGGCCGGACAAGGAGCATGAAACCCTTCCTTTGGAGGAGACCCTCCAAAACGCACCGCAACGGGATGGCAACTACTTTAGGGTCCCGCGAATTATTTAAATTTCCTTTTATTACTGTGGACGGTAAAACCGGAACACTGCACAAAGGAGTCTAAGCCATGGAGATCTATGACCTTACGGCCCATGAACTGGCGGAGTATATCCAAAAAGGTGAGTTGTCTGCCGAGGAAGTCACCCGAGCCGTTTTTTCCCGCATCCAGGAGGTCGAGGAAGACGTACAGGCTTACGTTACCCTTACCGAGGAGAAAGCTTACGCTCAGGCACGCCATGTCGACGAGCAGAGGAGGGCAGGAAAGAAGCTGGGGCCGCTGGCGGGGATCCCGGTTGGAATAAAGGACAACATGTGTACGAAGGGGATCCGTACCACCTGTTCTTCCCGCATCCTTGAAAACTTTGTTCCTCCATACAATGCCACCGTGGTTGAGAAACTGGAGGCGGCGGGGGCGGTGATGACAGGCAAGCTGAATATGGATGAGTTTGCCATGGGATCCTCGACGGAGAACTCGGCCTTTTTCCCGACCCGCAACCCCTGGGACCTGAACTGCGTTCCGGGTGGTTCGAGCGGCGGCCCTGCAGCGGCGGTGGCCGCGGGGGAAGCGGTTTACGCCCTGGGTTCCGATACGGGTGGGTCTATCCGTCAGCCTGCTTCCTTGTGCGGTATCGTTGGCATGAAACCCACTTACGGTTTGGTCTCCCGCTACGGCCTGGTGGCTTTCGCCTCTTCCCTGGATCAGATCGGGCCCTTTACCAAGGATGTCAGGGACTGTGCCCTCGTGCTCAACCTGATTGCCGGACACGACCCCATGGATTCCACCTCAGCGCCAAATCCTGTTCCCGATTACACCTCTTTTCTCACCGGTGATATCAAAGGTGTGAAAATCGGCGTACCCCGGGAGTTTTTCGGTGAGGGGCTGGACCCCAGGGTGGCGGAAACGGTAAGAAACGCCATCGACAAGCTGGCAGATCTGGGGGCGATCGTCGAGGAGTGTTCTTTTCCCTACGCCGAATACGCCCTGCCGGTTTACTATATCATTGCACCTGCGGAGGCGAGCTCAAACCTGGCGCGTTACGACGGGGTTTGCTACGGTTACCGTGCAGTGCCCGAAAAGGGAGAGAAATACGATATTATCGAGATGTACATGAAAACCCGCAGCGAGGGTTTCGGAGCCGAAGTCAAGAGGCGCATCATGCTCGGAACTTACGCCCTCAGCTCCGGTTACTATGATGCCTATTATTTAAAGGCCTTGAAGGTGCGGACACTGATCAAAGACGATTTTGCACGGTTGTTTGAAAACTATGACGTACTGGTTTCACCGACTTCGCCGACTCCGGCCTTCCGGTTGGGGGAGAAAGCCGGCGATCCCCTCACCATGTACCTTTCCGATATCTACACGATACCGGTCAACCTTGCCGGAATTCCGGCTTTGTCTGTACCGTGCGGATTTGTAGACGGGCTGCCGGTCGGCCTGCACCTGATGGGACCGGCTTTTGGCGAAGGGATAATCCTGAAAGTGGCCTACGCCTATGAGCAGAACACCTCCTACCACCGGGCAAGGCCGCCCTTGCAGGGTAGAGAAAAGGTCAAAGCCAGCGGTAAGACTTCAGGAGGGAGGTAACCATTGTGGACAATTACGAAGCTGTTATCGGCCTTGAGGTTCACGTCGAACTGCACACGAAGACGAAAGCCTTCTGCTCCTGTCCCAATGAGTTTGGAAAGGAACCCAACACCAACGTCTGCCCGATCTGCCTGGGACTTCCCGGCGTGCTCCCGGTTATCAACGAGGCGCTTCTGGAATATGCCATAAGAGCAGGGCTCGCCCTGAACTGTGAGATCGCCGCCTTCAGCAAGTTCGATCGGAAGAATTATTACTATCCGGACCTGCCAAAAAATTACCAGATCTCCCAGTACGACCTTCCCCTCTGCCGTAACGGGTACCTGGATATCGAGGTCAACGGGGCTACCAGGCGTATCGGTATAACCAGGGTGCATATGGAGGAGGACGCCGGAAAGCTTGTGCACGGTGAAGGTGGAGCGGACTATTCCCTGGTGGACCTGAACAGGGCAGGTGTTCCCCTCCTGGAAATCGTCTCGGAACCGGATATCAGAACGCCGGAAGAGGCCAAGGCCTACCTTGAAAAGCTGAAATCGATCCTGTCCTACATCGACGTTTCTGACTGCAAGATGGAGGAGGGGTCCCTCCGGTGCGACGCCAATATCTCCGTCAGGCCTGCGGGGACGGATATCTTGAATCCCAAGACCGAGATCAAGAACATGAACTCCTTCCGTGCCGTCCAGCGCGCCCTCGAGGCGGAGATAAAGCGGCAGTGTGCGGTTTGGGCAGCGGGGGGAACGGTGGAGAGCGAGACCCGCGCCTGGGACGAGAACAAGGGGACGACTGTTCCCATGCGGTCGAAGGAAGAGGCATCGGATTACAGGTATTTCCCGGATCCCGACCTCGTTCCCATCGTCATCAGCCCTGATAGGGTAAGCCGTATAAGAAGGGAGCTTCCCGAGCTTCCTGATGCCCGTGCCAGGAGGTTTACATCGGAGTATGGGCTTTCGGCATACGATGCTGGTGTGCTGACGGCCTCCCGCGCTCTTGCCGACTTCTACGAGGCCTGTGCGCGAAACTACCGTGACCCAAAACTTGTCAGCAACTGGGTGACGGGAGAATTTTTGCGCCTGGTCAATGCCCGCAACCTGGAAATCAGGGATGTCAAACTGACGCCTGCTCACCTTGTGGAGATGCTGGAACTCATCGACAAGGGGACGATCAGCGGCAAAATCGCCAAAACCGTTTTTGAAGAGATGTTTGATACGGGTAAAAGGGCGGAAGAGATCGTTAAGGAGAAGGGACTCGTCCAGATCAGCGATGAAGGGGAGCTTTCCCGGATCGTGGAGGAAGTCGTTACTGCGAACCCCGGAGTTGTGGCCGACTACCGCAACGGGAAGGAGAAGGCCTTCGCTTTCCTGGTGGGTCAGGTCATGAAAGCGACTAAGGGGAAGGCCAACCCGCAACTGGTGAACAGGTTGCTTAAAGAGCGGATATAGCCGGGATCGCCACAAGGCATTCGGGGCTTGAGGTCGAACTATTATGGATCAGAATCTTTGGAGATTGCAACAGTAAGGGAGGGTGAAGCTGTGAGTGAGATCAAAATCGTCGATACTACACTCCGTGACGGAGAGCAAACGGCCGGTGTTGTTTTTGCCAATCACGAAAAGATCCGGATTGCCAAAATGCTTGACGAACTCGGGGTTGATCAGATCGAAGCCGGCATTCCGGTAATGGGCGGTCACGAAAAAGAGGCCATTAAAGAAATCTGTAAATTGGGCCTGCGGGCCAGTATCATGGGCTGGAACCGCGCCGTGGTCAAAGATGTGGAGCAATCCCTGGAGTGTGGAGTAGACGCGGTCGCCATCTCCATTTCTACATCAGATATTCACATTGAGCATAAACTGCACAGCACCAGAGCCAAGGTAATCGAGGACATGGTCAAGGCCACCCGGTTTGCAAAACAGCACGGCGTCTACGTGTCTGTCAATGCCGAAGACGCCTCGAGATCGGATCCTGAATATCTGATCGAGTTTGCCACCGCTGCCAGAGAGGCAGGTGCGGACCGGCTGCGTTACTGCGATACGGTTGGTATACTGGATCCATTCCGCACCTACGAGCGGGTGAAGAGTCTGATCGACAAAGTGGGCATCGATGTGGAGATGCACACCCACAACGATTTCGGGATGGCTACTGCAAATGCCCTGGCGGGAGTCCGGGCCGGAGCCAGGTGGGTCGGAGTAACGGTGATCGGTTTGGGCGAGCGTGCAGGCAACGCCGCTCTGGAAGAGGTCGTCATGGCCTTAAAATACCTGGAGGGGATCGACCTCAACTTTAAAACCGAAAAATTCCGGGAAATTGCGGAATACGTTTCCCTCGCTTCCAAGCGGGAACTCCCCGCCTGGAAACCGATCGTGGGCTCCAACATGTTCGCACACGAGTCGGGTATTCATGCCGACGGGGCATTGAAGGACCCGCGCACCTACGAGGTATTCCGCCCGGAAGAGGTAGGCCTGGAGCGCCAGATCGTCATCGGCAAGCATTCCGGTACGGCCGCCATTCAAGCGAAGTTTGAGGAATACGGGATCTCGCTTACCAAGGAAGAGGCGAACGATATTCTGGCCCGTGTCCGGGTAGCGGCTGTCGAACTGAAACGTCCTCTCTTTGATAAAGAGCTGGTATACATTTACGAGGACTACCTGCACGAGAGGAAAAAGGCGGCGTTTAAGAAATAAGGGGGAGGAAGCAGACTTTGGGAAAGACCATTGCCGAGAAGATTTTGAGCAAGAAAAGCGGCCAGGATGCCTACGCCAATGACCTGGTTGTAGCAACAGTCGATTTCCGGATGGGGCAGGACGGTACATCGCCTCTGGCTATTCGCTCTTTTGAAGATATGGGGGGAGAAAAGGTTTCCGCCCCCGAAACTTCCGCATTTGTCATTGATCACAGCGCACCGAGCCCGCTTGAGGGGGTTTCGGCCCTCCATAAGTTGATGCGGGAATTTGCGCGCAATAACAAAATGCTTCTTTACGACGTCGGAGAAGGGGTCTGCCACCAGTTGATGCCGGAAAAGGGGCACGTTGGCCCCGGTTCACTGGTGATCGGCGCCGATTCGCATACCTGTACCTATGGTGCTCTCAATGCCTTCGCTACAGGAGTAGGATCTACAGACCTGGCGGCGGCCTTGATTTCCGGGAAGATGTGGTTTAAAGTCCCGGAAACCATCAAATTCATCTGTCACGGCAGGCTTCCCTTTGGTGTGTATTCCAAGGATTTGATTCTCTATCTCATCGGGCAGGTAACCGCCGACGGGGCCACCTACAAGGCCGCGGAGTACACCGGTGAGGCAATCCGGGCGCTTTCCGTGGACGCCCGGTTTACCATTTCCAATATGGCCATTGAAATGGGTGCGAAGGCAGGCTTGATGGAAGCGGATGAGAAGGTGTGGGAATGGGTGCGCCGCCATGGCAACGGAAACTTTGAACAGGTAACATCCGATCCTGACGCCCGCTATGCCCAGGTCTTCGAGTATGACGTCAGCAGCCTTGAGCCCCAGGTGGCGAAACCCCACCGGGTGGACAACGTGTCACCCGTTGGCGAGGTGGCTGGAACTCCGATCCAGCAGGCTGTGCTCGGCACGTGCACGAACGGCAGGCTGGAAGACCTCAGGATCGCCGCCAGCATCCTGAAGGGACGCAAGATACACCCGGAGGTTCGCTTCATCGTCGCCCCTGCTTCACGCCGGGTTTTCCTGGAGGCGATGGAAGAGGGGATAATCCAGGAACTGGTCAGGGCGGGCGCTGCCGTCGTCACCCCCGGCTGCGGCCCCTGTGTAGGCACCCATAACGGGATTCCTTCCGACGGTGAGAACGTGATCTCCACGGCGAACAGGAACTTCAAAGGCCGGATGGCCAACAACAAGGCTTTTATTTATCTGGCATCCCCGGCCACTGTAGCGGCATCCGCCTTAACCGGTGTAATCTCAGACCCGAGGGAATTTCTTCCGAAGGAGGTTTCGTGATGGAGCTGCGGGGCAGGGCACATAAGTTCGGCGACGACGTCAATACAGACTATATCATATCCGGCAAGTATAAGTTTAAGACCCTGGACATGAAAGAACTGGCAAAGCACGTCATGGAGGACCTGGATCCCGAGTTTGCAAATAAGGTGCAGCCGGGGGATTTTGTGGTGGCAGGGCGCAATTTCGGTTGCGGCTCCTCCCGGGAGCAGGCGCCTCTCGCTCTCCTTAATGCTGGCGTAAGCGCCGTCCTGGCTTCGTCTTTCGCCCGGATCTTTTACCGGAATGCCATTAACACCGGGCTTGCGGTGGTGGAGTGCGACACCAGCGGGATCGAGTCCGGGGACGAACTCCTCGTCGACCTGGAAAAGGGTGTTTTAAGGAATTTAACCAGGGAGAAGGAAATTGCAATCAAGCCCCTTCCTCCTTTTATGCTGAAAGTTCTGGCGGACGGGGGCCTGGTGGCCCACTTCCGCAAATATGGTACGTTTAACCTGGATTGAACATCAAAGGGTGAATTATAAAGCGGAGCGAAGCTTTAAATTTACTCCTGAATCTTAGGTATATTTTGTGAAGGCATCAATAAAAAAGTGGAGGTAGAAACCGTTGCAGAAATACACAGTTACCTTGATCCCCGGTGACGGCATAGGCCCCGACGTGACCCGGGCGGCACGCATGGTGCTGGATGCCGCGAACGTTGGCATCGAGTGGGAAGTGGTGGAGGCCGGCGAAGCCATGATTGAAAAATACGGCACTCCCCTGCCGGACAATGTTCTGGAGTCCATCCGGCGGAACAAGGTAGCCCTAAAGGGGCCGCTGACGACTCCGGTCGGCACCGGTTTCCGCAGCGTCAACGTTGCCCTCCGAAAAGAACTCGACCTCTACGCCAACGTGCGGCCGGCGAAAAACCTGCCCAAGGTTCCCAGCAGGTACGAGGGAGTAGATATCGTTATCGTCCGGGAGAACACCGAGGACCTGTACGCGGGGGTTGAGCACATGGTGGGCAAGGACGCCGCCGAGAGCATTAAAATCATCACCCGGGCCGGTTCCCGGAGGATAGTGCGTTTTGCCTTCGAACTCGCCCGTAGAGAGGGCCGGAAGAAGGTGACCGCCGTCCACAAGGCCAACATCATGAAGTGCACCGACGGCCTGTTTCTGGAAACAGCCCGGGAGGTTGCCGGAGAGTATCCCGACATTGAATTCGAGGACCGGATCGTGGACGCCTGCTGCATGAAGCTGGTCCAGAACCCTGCCGATTTTGATGTAATGGTTATGCCTAACCTTTACGGGGACATCATTTCCGACCTGTGCGCGGGGCTGGTCGGCGGGCTGGGGGTAGCGCCCGGCGCAAATATCGGTGATGACGTTGCCGTTTTTGAGCCGGTGCACGGCAGCGCCCCTAAATATACAGGGATGGATAAGGTTGATCCCCTGGCAACGATTTTATCGGGCGTAATGATGCTGAAACACCTGGGAGAACTGGATGCCGCCAGGCGGATCGAGAAGGCGGTTGAAGAGGTTTTAACCGAAGGAAAATACCTCACCTATGATCTCGGAGGCACCGCCAAAGCCTCGGAAATGGCCAGGGCAATTGCCGAAAAACTTTAAGAGAATCATAATTATTGAAATCTTTGCGCTGCAGCTCGCTGCCGGCGGGCTACTTATTTTGCGTTTTATCTCTTCGTGTAACCTTTCGCCTCCGGCAACTCACGTTATGGTGTATTAAGCATTTCATTTTGGTTCATTGGCAAGGGATGAATGATTTCAACTGCCCTGGAAATACATTAAGTTCACCCGCCGGTCTACCGCTCGACTCCCGATTCCAGGCCGGACAGGACGACGGCTCGCTTCGGGACAGCTCTGGGATGCTGCGTAACAAGTTGCGAACTGCTTCTGTCAAACGCAGCGTTTGG
>DULK01000003.1 GCA_012840385.1 Syntrophomonadaceae bacterium | reverse complement strand
TGTGGCGACACCGGCCGACGCCGCCCTGATGATGCAGCTGGGGGCAGACGGAGTCTTTGTAGGCTCGGGCATCTTCAAATCCTCGGACCCGGCGGCCCGGGCGAAGGCGATTGTGGCGGCGGTAACCCATTACAACGATCCCAAGATCCTGGCAGAAGTCTCCCGGGGCCTGGGCGAGGCCATGCGGGGGCTGGAGCTGTCCACCATCACGCCCGAGGAGCGCCTGGCGGCCCGCGGGTGGTAAGGAAAGGATAAGAATTGTGATGAAGATAGGAATACTGGCCATGCAGGGGGCGTTCCGGGAACATGCCGCAGCCCTGCGGAAGTGCGGCTGTGATACCGTCGAGATCCGGAAGCCCGCCGATTTGGAAGCAATAGACGCCCTGATCATACCCGGTGGTGAAAGCACCACCATCGGGAAGCTGCTTAACGATTACGGCCTGACGGAGCCCATCCTGGCCAGAGCCCGGGACGGCCTGCCGGTCTTCGGGACCTGCGCCGGGGCGATCCTCCTGGCGAAAGACCTTGTGGACGGCGAACAGCCGCGCCTGGGGCTGATGGACATCCTGGTGCGGCGCAACGCCTACGGCCGCCAGGTGGACAGCTTCGAAGTGGATGTGGAGATCCCGGTTTTAGGAAAAGAGCCTTTCCCTGCGGTGTTCATCCGGGCTCCCCGCATCGAGGAGGCCCGGCCGGGGGTGGAGGTGCTGGCCCGTTACCGGGAGGGGATCATCCTGGCCCGGCAGGGAAACCTGCTTGCCGCCACCTTTCACCCGGAGCTGACCGAGGACCTGCGGCTGCACCGCTATTTCCTCCGCATGGTTGCGGAGCGGCAATAGGACAAGCATCGGCATAATATAAAAGGGGGGTTCAGTCACCCCCTTTTTATCATCCGTCACCATATATGAGAGCTTGCCTAAAAGTTTTTAAACCACTCGCGATCGATTTCCACCAATTCAACGTTCTTTATCTTTACTCCAAGAGATAGTGATTTATGAATATAGGAATGCTTCATAAGAATTGTTAAAATTGTTCCAACCTACCTGTTCGCCAATTACTATAAAATTCCTGCCCTTTTGAGTTTAGAACTTCGATTCCCTCTTGATTGCCCCCTTGCCGAACAGATCGCGCAGATAACGGGCTTTCATCGGCGGTGCTTCGTTGTCGGCCGGCTGTCCATTCCTGTTCTCTAAAGGTGCGGCTTCCCGCTGCTGTTTTTTATTGCCGTTGTCTCCCACAGGCTGATTTTCCCTTTAAGGGGATACAAAAAGGCTGCTGGAAAACGATGACAAAAAGAATTCCTTGACCAGGGATGAAAATATTTGTATAATACGTTTAGAATAATCAAAACAAACTAACTTATCTGGAATCTAAAAACCCATCTCTTAGTCGTGTGCCTTCCTCTATGTCCGTCGGTTATTGGCCCTGCGACTTCGGGGATTTATGATAATAGATAATAGTAAAGTAAGGATTGAGCATCTTTCAGGTAATCCCGGTATCCTCACGATTTTCGGTCTTATAACCGACCGGTGAAAAATCCGCAGGAGGGATTTCTACCGTGCAGCAGGCGAGAACTCTTTCCAGGGAAGCATTAGTTTTTACTTATCACAGAAAAAGTGAGCTGAAGTCTTTTGTTTTCGGTCTCATCGTGTTAATTGGACTGTTTGATATGCCATTTTTAGTTCTTCTGCTCGCCTATGTTGTAAAAAGCACGGTGGGGAAGGGTATTACCATTTTCTTGATAGGCCTGGTGGTATATGCGGTCGCTTATATGTTGCCATCTCTTTTATGGACGAGGCACACCATCATGAGGGGAAAAACAGGAGACAACTTAATCATTCATTTTGGAACGACATTTAAGGGTGTAATCCCGCTGAGTAATATCGCTGATGTTAAACAGGCAGGAAAGATCCGTACAAAGGGTTTGGGCTTTGCGAGCTATGTGCCGGAAGAATCCCTTTTAAGAGTAACCGCCGGTGATAGAAATCTCATCCATATCGAACTCAAAGAACCTCAGAGATTTAAAATCTCTCTTAGAAGGCCATTTTTTGCTCAAAAAGTCCTGATCAATGTTGACGAGCCGGAGGCATTCCTGGAAGCGCTGAACCAGCGCATCCCTTCCCGAGGAGAAGTATCCCACCAGGCACCTCTCCAGTATTTTCAGGGTTCCAGGCAAATACCGGATGAGATCGGTCGCATCTCATTTGAGAGGGTGGTAGAAGAAGAGAAGACAGATACTTCTTATGAATGGGCGCTTGAAGCCCAATCCCTCGAGAAGGATTACGGAACATCCAAAGCTGTCGATGGGATCGACCTGCGTGTGAAGGCAGGTGAAGTCTTTGGTTTTTTGGGGCCAAATGGAGCGGGGAAAACCACCACCATGAATATGGTCATGGGGCTGCTCCGGCCCTCCGGCGGGACGGTCAAAGTATTTGGCCGCGATGTCTGGAAGGAGCCGCTGGCAGCTAAAAAACTCCTCGGTTACGTAGCCGAGCACCCCATTGTTTATGACAGGTTGACAGGGAGGGAGTTTGTCAGATTTTCGGCTGAGCTTTATGGAGCTCCGAGAGACGGTCTCGAAGACAGGATTGATCAACTTCTGGCAGGTTTCGATCTGGCTGATGCTGCGGACGATCTGGTCAGGACCTATTCGCAGGGGATGCGCCGCAAAATCGCCTTGGCGGCGGCATTGGTCCACGGTCCCAGGCTCCTGATGCTGGATGAACCCACGAACGGGGTTGACCCTAAAGGGGCCTGGGTGATCAAGAATCTCTTGAGGAGCCTGGCCGCACAGGGCGCCACCGTTTTTATGTCAACCCATGTGCTTGAGGTTGCTGAAAACATGTGCGACCGCGTGGCCATCATTAATAAAGGCCGGATCGTTGCCGAAGGAACCGTCAACGAGCTGAAGGAGAAGTCCAAAATGCCTGACTCCAACCTGGAAGAGATCTTCCTGGCCCTGACCGCATCAGGGGAGGCACAAGGCAAGGTGTTTGCAAGCCTATGAAAACCATTAACGTTTTGCTTAAATATAAGCTGTACGAGCTTCGCAACTGCCTTTTCAAAGAACCGCTGCAGACGTTGTGCTTACTGCCGCGTCTGGCCGCCGATGTAACCGCTTTCTGCTTCCTCTACCGATGGCTCTTAAAAAATTCCGGTTATGCCCCTTTAATATTGACAGCTTGCTTGCTGCTGATTTTGGTCCTGGGCCTGATCACCGGTTTTTCAAGCTTATTTGCCAACCGGCAGAACCCCTTTTTGCTCACCGCTCCAGTGGCCTTTCCGGCCTTTCTGACCGTCAGGTACCTGGAAAGGTTGGTTTTATACCTGGAGTTTGCCCTGGTGCTGGGCCTACCCGCTGCATTGGTGCTCGGCGGTCAATACGGCCTTCTCCCGGTAATCCTGCTGCTCTTTTTAAGCGTCCTCGCAGTCAGTATCATGAGCTATTTGCTGGCCGTTGTAACGGCGTACTTCTGCGGCAGTAAAAGCCAGATCGTGCTGGTACTCTTTCCCCTGGCAGTTCTGGTTTTGCCGGGGATCATGATGGAGTATTTAAAAAGGTCGGTTATTTCAGGACAATTTCTTGCAGGGGCAAACCTGATTGCACTGGCTTCCCTCATGTTACTCATACTCTGGATTTTAGCCGGCGGTTCTCCGTTGGGTCGGATCTATTATATTGCTCTCGCGAAAATGCAGGATGGGAGAAGGCGCGGTTCTCAGCTTGCCGGTCGGCTGGGGTACCGGCTGCTTGGGGCGTTTAAGGGGCCTGTCTGGGCGCTGACCGCCAAAGATCTCCTATTTCATGCAAGAAACGCCGTGCAGTGGGTAAGGGCTTTGCTCTTACTGATTTCTGTCGCCCTATACTCCCTTTTGAGGCCCCGCTTGTTGCCGCCGGGCTTACTGCAGGCACCGGTGTTGGACGTTGTGGTGGTACTCGGTCTCACCCATTTTATTATCAATGAGGTTACCCTGAACGCCTTTTCTGCAGAGGCCAATCGCATTAAACTGCTGGTCGCGGCGCCTGTCAACGCCTTTCAGATTGTTTTCGGTAAATATCTCTCGTTTGGCCTGCCTGCCCTGCTCGCCGGCCTGTTGTGCATGATTTTCCTGGGTGTGAGGAGCGGTTTTTGCGTACGTGACTTATCAATTTCAATATTGACGGGTGGGGTTATTCTTTTCGGCGTTACTGCTGCGTTGGTCGGACTTGGAGTAATCAACTCAATACCAGATAGAGAGGCGGACGGATTTATGGAGCAGTTCATGATCGAACAGACGGCGATCTCCTCGCCCCGGGCCCTGCTTGTTTTCGGGCTCGTGACGATACTACTCATTGTTGATCTGGCATCTGTTTACCGGATTTATAGTTGTATAAGCGATTTACAAGGGAGAACAATCCTTGTTTTAATTGTATTGTTAACGAACCTGTTATTAGGAATAGCCGCCATCATCTTTGGTGCGAATTGGATGAAAAGGCATTTATGATGCTGTGATGGGTATATACGGATGCCCTCAATGTGGCGAAAAGTGGAGGGATTGAAATGTCAGAGCGGGAAAAAACGGTTCAGGAAATATTGGAGGAAGCCCGTAACATAATCGTTGAAGCCTTTTCGCAAGTTTATGCCTTGTACGGGTTGCCTGATATTTTCGGGCGCCTTTACGGGGTGCTGTTTTTTGCTGACCGGCCCATGGGGCTGGAGGATATTGCCAGGGAACTGGGAGTCAGTAAAGCAACCGTAAGCGTCAATATCCGCATTCTGGAGGGGGTTGGAAGTGTCCGGAAAGTCTGGTTGAAGGGCAGCCGGCGGGACTATTATGAAGCAGAACGCGACTTTGCCAGGGTTTTAACTGAGACCATCAAGAAGAAACTGGAGAAAGAGATTGAAATAACGTCGGCCGCTATAAATAGAAGCAAAAGGCTGCTGGCCGGGATAGAAAATTCCCCTGACGCACAATTATTGGAAAAGGTAAAATTGTACAGTGAGAACATAGACAATCTGGAAAAGCAGTATGAGCGTTTCGGCCTTATCCTATTGGAGATTTTAAGGGCCAGTAACTCCGGTTAGTGGCAATGTTCCTTATACTTTATCGTGGGGGTTATTTGTGGGCTTTGAAGACCTGATGGTACAACCCATTTATGCGAGCCATGCCCTTTCCATCAATGCCTTTATCAATTTTCTTGACTTAGACCCGGGGAACGATCAAGACTGATAGAAACAAAAAGTTGTCATGTAGGCTTTTTTGTGCTATGATAAGTTTCAATACCTGAACAGAGTAAAACAGGCGATGCAGGGGAAAAGTAAGGTTGGATCTGCCTTGCAGAGAGCTGGCGGCCGGTGCAAGCCAGCAGGCAGGCGGCCCGAATCCCCCCCGAAGCCGGCTCCGGAAACGGCCATGAGGCCGGTTAAGGAGAACGGGCGGTTCCGTTACAAACCGGTCAAGAGGGTGCCGGAGGTATTGCTATTTCCAGCCGGCATCAAAATGGGTGGCAACGCGGGAACTACCTCTCGTCCCAGTATGGGGCGGGAGGATTTTTTATACGCCGAGGAGGATGAGCACATGGAGGAAAAGCAGTACTTGATGCTGCCGGGCCCCACGCCTGTACCCCCCAGGCTGCTGCGGGCAATGGCAAAACCGATGATTAATCACCGGGGGCCTGAATTCAAGGCGCTCTACGAAGAGGTTATAGAGGGCTTAAAAGAGGTCTTCCGCACGAAAAATGATGTCTTTATTTATACGGCGGCCGGGACCGGGGCGATGGAGGCCGCGGTGGCCAACTTCGTATCCCCGGGAGATAAGGTGCTGGTGGTCTCCATCGGGGTTTTCGGCAACCGTTTCGCCAGCATCGCCGGGCGCTTCGGGGCTCAGGTGGAAAAGCTGGACTTCACCTGGGGAACGGCCGCGGACCCGGATGCCCTTGCCGAGCGCATCAGGGCGGATGAAAAGAAGGAGATCAAGGCCGTATTCGTGACCCACAACGAGACATCGACAGGTGTCACCAATGATCTCAAGGCCTTGCGCGCCGCCCTGGGGGATCACCCCGCCCTGTTTATTGTGGACTCGGTCAGCGGCCTGGGAGCCATGGAGCTGGAAACCGATCTCTGGAATCTTGATGTGGTTGTGGCAGGTTCCCAGAAGAGTTTCATGATTCCCCCCGGTCTTTCCTTTATAGCGGTGGGACCCCGGGCCTGGGAGGCCAGGGCAAAATGCAGGAACGCCTGCTTTTACTGGGATGTTGAGGCTGCACGCAAGTCCGCGGAGAAGGGACAGACACCGTTTACTCCGGCCATACCCCAGATCGCGGCCCTGGCCGAGGCTCTAAAAATGATGCGGGCCGAGGGGCTGGAGAACATCTTTGCCCGCCACAGGCGCCTCCGGGAGATGACCCGCCGGGGGATCAAGGCCATGGGCCTCAAGCCGCTGGCGGCGGACGACGTGGCTTCTGCGGCGGTCACCGCGGTTCTGGCACCTGAAGGGCTCGAGGCCAACGCCATCCGCAGGGTGCTCTTAAAGGAATTCAACGTGGTGGTGGCCGGCGGCCAGCAGAGCCTGGACAACAAAATCTTCAGAATCGGCCACCTGGGGCACGTCGGGGATCTGGAGATCATCGCGGTGCTGGCGGCTCTGGAGATGGCCCTGAACAGGTGCGGGTTTAAGGTGGAGCTTGGGAAAGGAGTCAAGGCCGCCCAGGAGGTTTCTCTGGCGGCGCTGAGCGGAGAAAGGGGAGTTTAGGAGATGGGAGAAAGGCCAAGAATACTTGTAGGGGATAAGATCGTCGACGAGGCCCTGGAACTGCTGCGGCAGGAGGCCGATGTCGACATCAGGTACGGCATCAGCCAGCCGGAACTTGAGGAGATCATCGAAAACTACGATGCCCTGATTGTGCGCAGCATCCCACTGGTCACCGAGGAGGTCCTGCGCCGCGGCAAAAAGCTGAAGGTGGTCGGGCGCGCCGGTAACGGGGTCGACAATATCGACGTGGAGGCAGCTACCCGGCACGGGGTGGTGGTGGTCAACACACCGGACAGCAACAGCATCTCGGCCTGCGAGCAGACCATCGCCCTGATGCTGGCCTCAGCCCGGAACCTCCCCCAGGCAAACAATGTGGTGAAGGGTGGGGGCTGGGGCCGTGGTGAATTCATGGGCAGCGAGCTGTTCGGAAAGACCGTGGGGATAGTCGGGCTGGGCCGCATCGGGTCGCTGGTGGCCACCCGTTTGAGGGCCTTCGGGATGCGTGTGATCGCCTACGACCCCTACATCCCGCTGGAGCGCTTCAAGCGGTTTGGGGCCGAGCGCAAGGAGACCCTGAACGACCTGGTGCGTGAGGCGGACATCATCACCGTCCATACTCCCAAGACCGAGGAAACCATCGGGATGATCGGGGCGGAGCAGTTCCGCATCGCCAAGCGCGGGGTGCGGGTGGTCAACTGCGCCCGCGGCGGCATCATTGACGAAAAGGCCCTGGCTGACGCCCTGCGGGAGGGGATCGTCGCCAGCGCCGGCCTGGATGTCTTCAGCAAGGAGCCGTGCACCGGGAATCCGCTGCTTGAGTTCAAGAATGTGGTGGTGACTCCGCACCTTGGTGCCACCACCTTTGAGGCCCAGCGCAGGGTGGGAACCGATGTGGCCAACTACGTCCTTGCGGCGCTTAAGGGAGAGATCGTCCCGAACACGGTGAACCTGCCGTACCTGCTGGGCGAGGAGATCCACACCCTGAAGCCGTACCTCACCCTTGCGGAACAGCTCGGCAGGCTTTACTACCAGCTGGAAAAGGCGCCCGCAGAGCGTGTGGAGGTCACCTACAGCGGGGGAATAGCCGCTAAGGAGACGGGGATCATCACCCTGGCCCTGTTGAAAGGGCTCCTGACACCGGTGCTGGGGGACAACGTCAACTTCGTCAATGCCACCTGGCTTGCCGAAAATCGCGGCATCCGCTTCTCCGAGCACAGAGATGAAAACGACGAGGAGTGTCACTCCGGTTACGTGAGCCTGATTACTGTCCGGATATCCGGCAACGGCTCAAAGGCGGAATACGCCGGGACGCTTTCCTGGGACAACAGCCCCCGGATCGTAAAGGTTAACCGCTACCAGATGGAGATCGTCCCCACTCCCCACATGCTGTTTGTGGATCACATCGACAGGCCGGGGGTGATCGGGCCCTTCGCCTCTACCCTGGGGCAGGCGGACATCAACATCGCCATGATGCAGGTCGGCCGCTGCACCCGGGGAGAAGAGGCCTTGATGGTCCTGAGCGTCGATTCTCCGGTGGATGAAGCCACCCGGCAAAAGCTGTCCGGGCTTCCGGGCATCCTGAACGTTAAGATCGTTTCCCTTTAATCGTTGCGATGACATCTAAACGGATGCGGAATCAATGGCGAAAGGATGAAAGGCAGTGCTCGATCTGAAATTTATTCGTACCAACCCCGAAGTGGTCAAAGAGGCGCTTGCCCGCCGGAGCTATGACTTCGATCTCGATCAGGTGCTGGCCTGGGATGAGCAGCGCCGCAGGATACTGGTGGAAAGCGAGAGGCTGAAGAACCGGAGGAACACCCTTTCCGAACAGGTGGGGCGCCTGAAGGCCTTAAAGCAGGACGCAACTGATCTGATGCAGGAGGTCAAGGAGATTTCCCGGCGCAGCAAGGAACTCGACCGGCAGCTGGCGGAGCTTGAGGAGAAGCTGGAGAAGAGCATGCTGATGATCCCCAACATCCCGCACCCATCCGTTCCCGTCGGGCCGGACGAAACCGCCAACGTGGTAGTGCGGGTGGTAGGGGAGCCGCCGTCCTTTGCCTTTGAGCCAAAACCCCACTGGGAGATCGGGGAAAAGCTGGGCATCCTCGACTTCGACCGGGGCGTCAAGATTGCCGGGGCGAGGTTCACCGTGCTGAAGGGGTGGGGTGCCAGGCTGGAGCGGGCCCTGGTCAATTTCATGCTCGACCTGCACACCCGGGAGCACGGCTACACGGAGATCTTCCCTCCGTTCCTGGTCAACCGGGCCACCATGACCGGCACCGGCCAGCTTCCCAAGTTTGAGGAGGACCTCTTCCTCTGCCAGCGGGAGGACCTGTTTCTCATCCCGACGGCCGAGGTGCCGGTGACGAACCTCTACAGCGGGGAGGTCCTCCCGGGGGACGCCCTCCCCATCTATCATACCGCCTATACCGCCTGTTTCCGGGCGGAGGCCGGGGCGGCAGGGCGCGACACCAGGGGCCTCATCCGGCAGCACCAGTTCAACAAGGTGGAGCTGGTCAAGTTCACGACTCCCGAGGACTCCTATGCCGAGCTGGAGAGCCTGACGGACAACGCCGAGGAGGTGCTGCGCAGGCTCGGGCTGGCCTACCGGGTGGTCTCCCTGTCAACCGGGGATCTGGGCTTCGCCGCCGCCAAAACCTACGACCTGGAGGTCTGGCTGCCGAGCGCCGGCTGCTACCGGGAGATTTCCTCCTGCAGCAACTTCGAGGACTTTCAGGCCCGGCGGGCGAACATCCGCTACCGGCCGGAGGCGGGAGCGAAGCCGCGGTTCGTCCACACCCTGAACGGTTCCGGGCTGGCAGTCGGCAGGACACTGGCCGCCATCCTGGAAAACTATCAGCAGGAGGATGGATCGGTGGTTGTCCCGGAAGTTCTGCGCCCGTATATGGGGATCGATGTGATACCTGCTTCCCGGTGATGAAGTAACCGGCAGACCATCGGTGTTCCAAGGGAGCAATATGTATGAATTCTTTTTTACTGGCTAACCGTTACGAGATAGAGGCCGAGATCGGGCGGGGAGGAACCGGCATTGTTTACCGGGCACGCGACAGGCTGTTGAACAGAACCGTTGCCGTTAAAATGCTTCACCCTCATCTGGCGAGGAACGAAATCTTTCGTGAGCATTTATGGCAGGAGGCCCAGGCAGCAGCCGCCCTCTCCCATCCGAATATTATTTCGATTTACGACCTGGTCAAAGAAGGTGAACAGTATTTTTTGGTAATGGAATATTTCCCGGGGGAAGACCTGAGAGCCTTGCTGCGAAGGGTGTCCCCGCTTCCCTTTGATCGCGCTGCCTACCTGATCTATCAGGTTTGCCTGGCTTTGGCGGCAGCTCACAGTGTGGGAGTTATCCACCAGGATATCAAACCGCGTAATATTTTGGTAAATGCCGCAGATCAGGTCAAGGTAGCCGATTTTGGTTTGGCCGTTAATCTTCACGATGCCTCTCTCTTAGAAAAACCGGAGCAGCTCATCGGCTCCCTTCCTTACCTTGCCCCGGAAAGGATCAGGTGTGAGGATGTCTGTATACAAACAGACATTTACAGCGCGGGCGTTGTCCTTTATGAACTCCTGACCGGGAGGATTCCGTTTACAGGGGCTTCTCCTAAAGAGGTGATGGATAAGCACCTGTACAGTGAGCCGGTTCCGGTTAACGAGATCAATCCAACTATCCCGCCGGCGCTTGATGCAGTCGTTCGGAGGGCGCTTGCAAAGGACCCGGCAAGGCGTTTCCCCAGTGCCGTCTCCTTTGCCCGGGCTTTGAAGGCTTTCTTCAAAGCGGAGGACGAGGAAAAAACCCGGCTCCTGACGTCTTCACCTGCCAGAAAGCCCCTCCAGCTGAAAATGCTTTTCCGGCAGGCCGCAGGCCGGAGACCCCTTGTTTTTACCGGCGCTGTTCTCTCTTGCCTGATATTATTTTTGATTCTGCCTTATACTCCGGTGGGGGTTACCGTTCCCCGTCTTCAGGGGCTTGCGTTGCAAGATGCGAGCCGGATGCTTGACGAGACGAACCTGCGGGCTCGTGCCTGGCGAAAGGTTTACAGCGAGATAATGGGTGAGGGGAGAGTAGCGAAACAGTGGCCACCGGCAGGGAGCAGGCTGATCAGGGGACTGCCCGTTTTTCTCACGATCAGCATGGGCTCACGGTATATCCCGGTTCCAGATGTCAGAGGACGGCCCGTCAGGGATGCGGTCGATGAGCTGTTGAAGGCCGGATTCAGGGTGGCGGGAAACGACCGGCAGGGGGTTGTCGTAACAACAGATCCTCCTCCCAATACCCGTTACCGTCGGGGGGCTCTTGTTGAGTTGTCCATCAAGAAAGTAGCAGAACCGGAAAGGAAAACCTTGATTACGGTCCGGCTTTCCCAGAGGTCTGATGTCCGTCTCGAGGTTCAGGATAGCGCCGGAAGGCGTACTGTATACGACCGCCGCATGGATGCGGGGGAGTACAAGATACCCGTATCCACTTACGGTCATGGGGTGGTTTTCCTTTACATTGATCAGGTATTGGTGCGCTCAATCCCGGTTTCTTAAAGGCGCGCACCGTCTCAGGTTAATTGACAACGACGGTAACAGTGTGATATACTGTGGCAGAATTCAGGATGATAATGTAGCATCATCTTCCCGTGGAGGGGTGTCCGAGCGGTTTAAGGAGGCGGTCTTGAAAACCGTTGAGCCCTTGCGGGTTCCGTGGGTTCGAATCCCACCCCCTCCGCCATGTTGACGAACAGCCGGTTTTCGGGTATAATGAATATCCACTATAGATAAGCGTTTGCGCCCGTAGCTCAACTGGATAGAGCAACAGACTACGGATCTGTAGGTTGGGGGTTCGAATCCCTCCGGGCGCACCATTTTTGTATAGCATTTAATATACAGAGAACGCGGAGAGATGGCCGAGTTGGCTGAAGGCGAACGCCTGCTAAGCGTTTAAGCGGGTATAAAACCTGCTTCGTGGGTTCGAATCCCACTCTCTCCGCCATAATTATGCGCCCGTAGCTCAGCAGGATAGAGCAGCGGTTTCCTAAACCGCGTGTCGGGGGTTCGAGTCCCTCCGGGCGCGCCAGCTATGTAAAGACTTAAAAATGTTTCAAATAGGATATTGAAAAAATTTATACTTTTTGGTAGACTGACCCTGACAATGGAAAATTGAAAGAGATTTTCCGAGCTGCTTCACCTGTAGCTTTAATTTTTGTAGTTTTAAGTATGGTGAGCAGCCGATGGGTGCGGCTGGAAACGGTTGCGCCTCCCGTGCTTGGAAAGGAAAATTTCAGGGGTCCTACATGCCCGGGATGCGAAACAGAGCGCCCCGGGCTTTATTGTTTTTTGGTCGGTTTTTAATTATTGCATGGTATGGATTTAAATTTCTAAATCTCAGCATAGAGCATTTGGGTAGGAGGGTTTCGAAACAATGCTGTTAAAGAGAAAATCAGGATGGCGGTTCTTAATAGAGGGGGTTCTGCTTTCACTAATACTTTTTGCAGCGATCCCTACGAATGCGGTGCTTGCCGGAGGTGGGGGAGGCAGCGGCGGCAGCGAGCAAAAACAAGATGAGCCTTTTACAATTAGTTTTTTTGCAGAAAGCGTTGATCCGGAAAATACCGTCATATGTCTGGATGGCAGCAACGGCTTTGACGAGCGCTTAAATGACAACTTAAGCCTGGTGACCGTGTCTAAGAAACAAGGAGGCGGCAGTGTCTCGTACAAAAGTTTCGAATATATAAAATCAGGTGGCAAAGACAATCCGCCCATGATACGCCGCCTGAGGCTGATTTTTGACAATCTCGAGCCCAGCACTTCTTACCAGGTAAAAGTGGGAGGAGGGTTTGCCGCCAATAACGGGGTTACGCTTGGGAGGGATTGCATTTATGAGTTCACCACCTCCGGCATGAAAGGCACTGCAGGCGAAGCAGGTGCTCCTGCAAATAAAGAGGTTTCTTCCCGTGTCTCCTCTAGGGGAGGGACGGTGGAAGGAAACGGACTAATTGTCAATATACCTCCCGGAGCTGTAAATGGTGAGGTCAATATTGTATTATCGAAGGTTGAGGACCTTTCCGGGCTTGCTTTGATGGAAGGGGCAAAGCTTTTGAGCAGCGTGTTCGAAGTCAATAAAGACGACGGTCAAGATTTTGAAAAACCGGTTACTCTCACGCTTGATTTTGATCCGTCACGGTTTGACCCGAATATGTATGATATCGGAATTTTTTGGCTGGATGAAAAAACCGGGACGTGGAGAGAACTGGAGAACATCAGAGTAGATCTGGCATCCGGGAAGGTTAGCGGCGATGTCAAGCATTTTACAAAGTTTGCGGTACTGGCCGTTCCTAAAAAGGTCATCGCTGAAGACGAGCAGGTACCAGAGTTCAAAGACATTAAAGGATACTGGTGCGAGAAGGGGGTTAAGCGGCTGGCAGCGATGAAAATCTTGAGGGGTTACCCGGATGGGACATTCAGACCGGACAGCCGGATAACCAGGTCAGAGTTCACAACCATACTTGTAAAAGCTTTTAAAGTCGAGCAAAAGGGCGCTCTGGTCTTCGATGATGTTTCTCACCACTGGGCAAAAGACTTTGTTGCATCGGCTTTCAATGCCGGTATAGTCGCAGGATACGATAGGTCGCATTTCCACCCGGACGATTTTCTTACCAGAGAACAGATGGCAGTAATGGTCTGCAGGGCAGCGGGGTTGAAAGCCGGAGCCGGGAGCGCAGCTTTTTCAGACAGTGCAGTCATTGCTCCCTGGGCTAAAGACGCGGTGGCAGCCGTTGGCACCTGTGGCATCATGTCCGGCTATCCTGACGGGACCTTCAGGCCGGGAAACTTTGCCACAAGGGCGGAAGCAGCCTCTGTGATCGAAAGAGCACTACATTTATAGTTGAAAATTCTCTCTCCCTTAAAATAGGCTCCCCATCCAGATCGCGGGAGGGGAGCCGCTGATAATTTCTAGAGTGGAGGAACTTTATTGTCTCGTAGTGTCCGGATGAGCTCGGTAATAATAGCGGCACTGATATTGTCATGTCTGCTGGCAGCGCTTCCTGGATTTGCGGGCGACGGGTCCGCAGGGGGTGGTGGCGATCCTCTACGCCTGATAGATTCTACACCTGTTGATGGGCAGGAAG
>DULK01000036.1 GCA_012840385.1 Syntrophomonadaceae bacterium | reverse complement strand
AAGCGAAACAGGAATTTGATAGGCGACTATGCGCCATGGACGGCGTCATAGGAGCCGGTCGGCTGCCGTCTGCGACGCGTTATAAGCGAGTTAAACCGGAGTCCGGGAGCAAGCGCAAGGATAAACCTGAACATTTTCAGGGCAGGAGTTCGGACAGACTAATCCTTAAACAACTGCGGCAGCGCCCGCAGCAGGTCGGCGTTGGCCTTCGTCTTCTTCATGGCATCGATGAGCATTTCTATGGCCTCGCCGGTGCCGTAGGAGGCGAACATCCTGCGGAAGTTCCAGACCAGCTCGATCTCCTCTTTGCTCAGGAGAAGCTCCTCCCGCCGGGTCCCGGACCTCTTCACGTCTATCGCCGGGAAGATCCTCTTCTCCGCCAGCTTCCGGTCGAGGACCAGCTCCATATTCCCGGTACCCTTGAACTCCTCGAAGATCACCTCGTCCATCCTGCTTCCCGTTTCCACCAGGGCCGTGGCCAGGATGGTCAGGCTGCCCCCCTCCTCGATCTTCCTGGCGGCACCGAAGAAGCGCTTCGGCTTGTGCAGTGCGGTGGGGTCAACGCCGCCGGAAAGGGTTCGCCCGGAAGGCGGCACCACAAGGTTGTACGCCCGGGCAAGGCGGGTGATGCTGTCGAGGAGGATCACCACGTTTCGCTTGTGCTCCACCAGGCGTTTTGCCCGCTCCAGCAGCATCTCCGAAACCTTGACGTGGTTCTCCGGCAGCTCGTCGAAGGTGGAGGCGATCACCTCCCCGTTCACCGAGCGCTGCATGTCGGTGACCTCCTCGGGGCGCTCATCGATCAAAAGCACCATCAGATCCACGTCCGGATAATTGGCGGTAATGGAGTTGGCGATCTTTTTCAGCAGAAAGGTTTTGCCCGCCTTGGGAGGGGCGACGATCAGGCCGCGCTGGCCCATCCCCAGAGGTGCGATGAGGTCTACGATGCGGCAGGAAACGTCGCCGTTGGGCGTCTCAAGGGTGAGCCTTTCGTTCGGAAAGATCGGCGTCAGGGCATCAAAATGAAGCCTCTCCGCCGCCTGCTCCGGGGGGTAACCGTTTACGGTCTCCACCCGCAGCAGGGCGTAGAACCTTTCGGTCTCCTTCGGTGCCCGCACCTGCCCCGCCACCCGGTCGCCCGTTCGCAGGTCAAAGCGCCTGATCTGCGAGGGTGAGACGTAAATATCGTCGTGGCTGGGAACGTAGGCAAAGGGCCGCAGGAAACCGTAGCCGTCGGGAAGGATCTCCAGGACCCCCTGGGCAAAAAGGAGGCCGTCCTTCTCGGTTTGAGCCTTCAGAATCTCAAAGATCAGCTCCTTTTTGCGGAGGCGGGAGTAGCCTGTTATCTCCAGCTCCCGGGCGATTTTCAAAAGCTCGGGCATGGTTTTTTGCTCTAATTCCGTAACGTTCAAGCAGATCCTCCTTCGAAAAAGGGTTTTTCCGGGAGCCCCCGGCGGTCAATGCTCAAGCAATAAGAGGATGGTTGGGAAATTACGACGAGCGGACACCTGGAGGGTGATCACGCTGCAGGCTGTCTAAGGTAGGAAATATCTCCTTGCGTTTCAGATTTTAACATCCAACAGGCTCCCGGTCAAGCTCCAAACAGGTTTGAATCCGAGGGGCGTGCGTAGGTCGGCTTGCGTGAAAAATAATGACGGGCTTCGATGAAACGGACTGTTCCCGTCTGCCCGCGCATCACCACCGAGTGGGTGCGGGCACCCCAGGAGGTGTAAATCACCCCTCGCAAGAGGGTGCTGTCGGTAACGCCTGTCGCGGCAAAGATCACATCATCGCTTTTCACCAGGTCATCCATCAGGAGTACCCGCCGGATATCATCGATGCCCATCTTCCGGGCACGCTCCTCCTCCTCATTGTCCATCGGCCAGAGGCGTGCCTGCATCTCCCCGCCGAGGCAGCGCAGGGCAGCCGCTGCCAGCACTCCTTCCGGTGCCCCGCCGATTCCGATCAGGAGATCCACACCGGTGCCTTCGAAGCCAACGGCCACCGCGGGCGCCACATCCCCGTCGGAAATCAGCCGGATGCGGGCCCCCGTTTGCCTGACCCGCCTGATCAGTTCCTCATGCCGGGGGCGGTCCAGGATCACCGCTGTGAGGTCCTCTACATTTTTTCCGAGGGCTGCGGCCACAGCCTTGATGTTTTCTTCAACGGGCGCATCCAGGCTGATCCTGCCCGCCGCCCTGGGGCCAACGGCGATCTTTTCCATGTACATATCCGGGGCATGCAGCAGGCAGCCGCGGGGCGCCACTGCCAGAACGGCGATCGCCCCGGTCAAACCCTTCGCCACGATATTGGTCCCTTCAAGGGGGTCAACGGCCACATCCAGCTCGGGGGGAGTACCTGTTCCCACGCGCTCGCCGATATAGAGCATCGGCGCCTCGTCCATTTCCCCCTCCCCGATCACCACCGTGCCGTCAATCTGGACCGTATCAAACATGCGCCGCATGGCATTGACGGCAGCCTCATCCGCCTTCTCCTTGTTGCCGCGCCCCATCCAGCGCCCGGCTTCCAGGGCCGCCGCCTCCGTCACCCGGACGAACTCCAGCGTAAGTTCGCGCTCCATTTCTCCTCGTCCCTCTACCGGTTTAGTTTATGCTATTTTCCCTTGAACTTTTCCCAGTCGGCCAGAAAACGCCGGATCCCTATGTCGGTAAGGGGGTGTTTGAACATCTGGGCCAGGACCGCATAGGGAACGGTGGCGATGTCGGCCCCCAGCCTGGCCGCCTCCAGCACGTGCCGCGGGTGGCGGATGCTGGCGGCGATGATCCTGGTGGAGAACTGGTAATTCCGAAAGATCTGAACAATGTCTGCCAGGACGTCCATTCCCTCCTGGCCGACGTCATCGATCCTGCCGATGAAGGGGCTGACAAAGGATGCCCCTGCCTTTGCCGCCAGCAGGGCCTGCAGTGCTGAAAAGACGAGGGTGACGTTGGTACGGATACCCTCGCCCGACAGCTGCCGCACCGCCTCCAGGCCGGCCGGAGTTACCGGGATCTTGATGACGATGTTCGGGGCGATCCCGGCCAGCTCCCTGGCCTCGCGCACTATCCCCTCCGCATCGAGGCTGATGACCTCGGCACTGACGGGCCCCTGCACAAGGCCGCAGATCTCTTTCAGGATTTCGTGGAAACCGCCCTTCTCCCTGGAGACAAGGGTGGGATTCGTGGTCACGCCGCCGACCACGCCCCACCTGACGGCTTCCCGGATCTCTTCAAGGTTTGCGGTATCGAGAAAGATTTCCAACGGGTTCACACCTCTATCCTTATCAATCTAAGCCTTCCCGGCAGAGCCGAACAGGCGGATTTTCTCCCGGATCACCTCACGGGCCGCATCCCGGGCGGGGCCGAGAATCTTGCGGGGATCGATCTCCTCCGGATTGTCGCCGAGTTCCTGCCGCATGGCGGCCACGAAGGCCTCCCGGATGTTGGTGTCGATGTTTACCTTGCGCACTCCCAGGGCAATCGCCTGCCTGATGTCCTCGTCAGGCACCCCGGAGGATCCGTGCAGCACAAGAGGGATTCCGGTCGCTTCCCGGATCTTCTTCAGGCGGGGGAAGTCCAGCTCCGGCCTCCCCCGGTACCGGCCGTGTGCGGTCCCGATCGACGGGGCCAGGGCGTCAACCCCCGTTTCCCGGACGAAGATGCGGGCCTCCTCGGGATCGGTGAAAAAGGCCTCCCTTTCGGATACCTTGATCTCATCCTCGGTGCCCCGGATCCGCCCGAGCTCCCCTTCCACCGAAACGCCGACGGCCCGGGCGATCTCCACCACCTTCTTTGTCACGGCGATGTTCTCTTCGAGAGGGTACCGCGAACCGTCGATCATCACAGAGCTAAACCCGTGCCTGATGCAGAGCATCACCTGGTTGAAATCCGTTCCATGGTCCAGGTGCAGGGCAACGGGCACCGATGCCCGGGCGGCCGCCTCCCTGGCCATGGCCACGATGTAATTGATGCCGGCATACCTGATCGCTCCCTGGCTGGCCTGCATGATCACCGGGGCCTTTTCCGCCTCCGCAGCTTCGATGATCGCCTGGACGATCTCCATGTTATTGCAGTTGAAAGCGCCGACGGCGTAAGCTCCTTTTTCCGCCGCGGCCAACAGTTCTCTGATGCTGACAAGTCCCACTGACAGATCACCTCTTACTTCTTGGAACGTTTGCGGTGATGCCTCTCCTTGCTGGCTCCGACCAGCTGCAGCTTCCCGGGGCGCAACATAATTTCCCACACATTCTTGATGGCATCCAGGTCCTCCCGGGATTCGGCGTCGATCACACCGAGGGCGCCGCAGTCGGAGCACCTCAACTCGACGCGTTCTGCAAAGATCTCGACCTCTATCTGCAAATTCCCGCAGTGGCAGGATAGCCTTCCCGATTCCGCAATATTATGCAGGCAGTCCAGGATCTCAAACATGACCTCCGGATTTTTGAAATAATCGGAGAAGCCGAGGTCTTCGGCCATCTCCCGCAGTGATCTTTCCTGGCTGGCAATACACTTCCTGACCTGTTCCCGCGGACCGATGAAGCCGACCTCCAGCCCGGTCTCCTCACAGACCAGGCTGAGCACCCGGGAAGACCAGATCTCTCTCAGGAGAAACTGATAAAAATGCCTCCCCTCACACATCAGGCATTCCAGTTGAAGGTAGAATACCCTCCTGTCCCTGGTGCTTATGGAAAGAACCGTCTCCCCGCAATCGCAGGTGAACTGGATCGATTTATTCGCAGAAAAAGAAAAAAGCGATAGAGAATGATACTTGATTTTTCCACAACCGGGGCAGCGCAGGGCAATTGCAGTAGTTGTGACTACGAGCATATCCGGTACCTCCCTCACTTATACTGCTCTCTTATTTCTCCATCCCTGGTGCAATTCCTTTAACAATTCTAAAATTTCACTATATACCCTCTTTTTCCTGCACCCCGGTAAACAGCCTGGGAACAGACGCTTTGAGCACGGTGCGCCTGGCCTGAAGCCGGACGGGAACACCGATTTCTATATCAGGTAGCTTGCCCACATCCACGCAGCTTAATTCCATCCCGACCCGGCCCACCACGGGAGCAGGCTTCCCGTTGATACTGACGTACTGCATCCCCCAGGGAATGCCGAAGTAGGCCCCTGCGGTCTTGACCAGCACCTTGGCGAGATCCAGCAGCCCGGACGGCCGTGGGATCACGTCAACTCCGAAACCGTCGCTGTAACCCACCGGCAGCACCGCCAGGGTGGTGTCCCGCCGGAGCCGGTAGGTCCTCCCGTAGCCCACCGTTGCCCCCCGCCGCACCCGCTGCAGGTGGATCACCCTTGTCCAGAAAGACCAGGCGTCCTTTAAGCCCGGGAAGCCGGCCGCAACCCCCGCAGGAAGCTGGCCGTACAGCAGCGTCCCGATCCGCACCATATCCAGGCGCATCTCTGGGTAGAGCAGGGCGGCGGCGCTGTTGCAGGCATGGCGCAGCGGAAAATAGATTCCCCGTTCTGCCAGATCCCGGACGACGCCGGTGAAAAGGCGGAACTGGCGGCGGGTAAAATCAGGATCTCCTGCCGCCGCAGCAAAGTGGGTGTAGATTCCCTCCCACTCCAACTCACGCAGGGAAAACAGCTCATCGGCCTCTTTCCGCAGCACCTCCGGCAGAAACCCCGTCCGGCTCATCCCGGTTTCCACCTTTAAATGCACGGGCAACACCCGCCCGGCCCTGCGGCACACCGCAGCCAGGCGCCGCGCCTGTTCCGGTTCGCTGATGGAAGGAGTAAGGCCGAAAGCAACGGCAGCCTCCTCCTCGCCGGGCAGGAGCGGCCGGAAGATCAGGATCGGGGCGGCAATTCCCGCTTCCCTGAGGAGGACGCCCTCCTCAGGGTGGGTGACCCCCAGCATGGCCGCCCCCTGGGATATGGCCACCCGGCTCACCTGCACCAGGCCGTGCCCATAGGCATCGGCCTTGACCACTGCCATCAGCCGGACCTCGGGGCCCAGCAGGCGCCTCACCTGGGCTACGTTGTGGGCAATGGCAGCCAGGTCGATTTCCACCCAGCGGGCCGGGGTTGTCCCGTTGTTATCCATGAGTTCTACTCCCTGTCATCGTGTTTTGCCTGCCCTGAAAATATGTTCCGGTTTATCCTTGCGCTTGCTCCCGGACTCCGGTTTAACTCGCTTATAACGCGTCGCAGACGGCAGCCGACCGGCTCCTATGACGCCGTCCATGGCGCATAGTCGCCTATCAAATTCCTGTTTCGCTT
>DULK01000035.1 GCA_012840385.1 Syntrophomonadaceae bacterium | reverse complement strand
GCTTCGGCTGCCGTTAGCTGCTCCTTCGTCAAGGGCGAGTAACAACCTCCGTAGGTCGCTGCGCCAGCAAGGATAAACCGCTTTTTCGTTCCTCTGTTGGTGCCGCCGGAGGCGGCGTGGTGGTCTGCCCTGGAAATACGTTTCGGTTTATCTTGCGCTTGCTCCCGGGCTCCGGTTGAACTCGCCCTCGCCCTTAACCAGCTCAAGAACTGTCTTGCTGATCCTTTCCACTAGCATCCCCCCGTGTTTTGGAGTAAATAGATCTCTCTATCTAATATTCTAAACATTAAAACAAACTAAATACCTTTTTTGATAAGACAGGCATATGCGATTTTATAGAAAAAGAGTAAAATATGGATTGAAGTCTCATATGATTCCTACTTTGGTCTTGATTATAATAGAAGGGAATCTTAGATTTATGCCGAATGAGAAATTTGCACTTAAGGAGGTACCGATGGTTCACGAAACGTTCCCGAACATTTTGTATGCTTTGCTGCTCCAAGATTTCCCTGAAAGTGTAGCAGTAACGATGGCGGTTTTCAGCCTTATAAATTTCCGATTGTGGGATCGAAGATTGCTTTGGGTCGCTTTACTTCTCACATTTACCAACCTGGTTCGCCTTTTACCTATAGCTTTTGGGATGCATTCGGTAATTCTAATTATTGGTTCAGCAATTTTAACATGTATATTCACGAAAGCTAAATTGAGCAAAATCTTCTTGGCTGTTTTAGTTTGTTATGCTGTAATAGCAACATCAGAATTGATTTATGTTAAGCCATTATTAAACATGACAGGCTTATCATATGATACAGTTTTCCACAATCCATTTTTAAGATCTGCTTTTGCACTACCTGATTTGATAATTCTTTTAGTTATTGCTTTCGGCAAGAATTACTATAACCAAAAGAAAGGATTAATCATCAGTTGCTGAATTTAAACATTACGAGACCTGCCGCAGCTTATTTGAAAGAAAAACTAAATTTGAGCGTAGATGAAGAAGCAATAGCCCTGTTTGGATTACAGGCTTTAATATATTCCACGATAAACTTACTAACCATCTGTTTTGTTGGATGGTTATTCGGGTGTTTTTGGACAACCCTTGTTGCTACTCTAAGTGCAGGCTTGCTACGACTTTTTTCCGGAGGTGCTCACAGCAAATCTCCCTTAACCTGTGCAATATTGGGAATGATCGTTGCTTTATTATTAGGAAAAGCAGCTTTAATAATTGCTCCTATTTTTACTTACCAAGCACTGCTTGTGACAATCTTAATAGGCGTTGTTGTTTCTTTAATTATTGTCTTGCTCCTGGCTCCAGTAGATTCACCTGCCAAGCCCATTATTTCTTTAGAATACAAGCGAAAAATGCGCTTCTTATCCTTATTGATTGTTATATTAATAGCTGCTGGGCAGGTTGTTCTAATCAGTTGGAATGAAGCATTAACTGGTATAGTTTTATCTGCAAGTCTTGGAACCTGGTGGCAGACCTTTACCCTGACAAAAGCGGGACATAGGTTCGCCACTTTGCTTGATAATTTTATAGTAAAGGAGGGGAAAAGAAGTGAAACGTCTCTTTAATAACCTTTTGTCGGTGATTTTCAGCGTTCTAGTATTCGCAGCCTATACAACTGTCAAACCAACGTGTATGTGGTATTTTTATCAACCCGAAGTACCAGCGATATTAAAAAGATAATAAGGGTCGATGATAATACTGTGGGGAGAATAGGGATGCGTCATTGGGAAGAGAAGAGAGCGACGGATATATCGGAATATATTTTAGTAACCCATATCATCTGCCTCTTAATTTTTCTAATGGTCGTTTTGAGTTTTTATAATGCAGGATTTGGTGTCGAACTAACCCCAACCCTCACGGTATTATTTTCAATCTTTTCCATCGGGATTATTATCTACGTTGGCCGAAATCTTCTCCTTAAATTTTTCTATAAACGATCAAACATAGACGAAATATTTCTACTAGCGGTAATTTTTCCATTAACCTTTGCTTTCCTCTGGTACAGCAGAGACTTTAACGGGGCCAAGGTGCTGATCGTGATCCCGGTGATCATTGCGGCAACAACCTTTGGAAAGTTAGCGGGCGCTGGTGTGGCCGTCGCAGCCAGTGCCCTGCTCTTTCTGATGGATTATGAGATTTTTGCCGCTTTGCCCCCCGGCATTTTTCAAACCAACGTGATCCTGGCCAGTGTTACTATCCTTCTGGCATGGCTTGTCGGTGGCCTGATGGAGGTTGAAAGAAACACCCAGCAGGAACTGCTCAGGCTTGCCGATTACGACCAGCTTACGGGTTTGTACAACCACCGCTTTATACAGGAAAAGCTAGTTGCTTCCCTACATAAGGCGGCCAGCGAGAATACCTCCCTTTCCCTTGTTTTGATGGATGTAAACCAGCTCAAGTATTACAACACAGTTTACGGCTACCAGTTTGGGGATGAACTGTTAAGCCTGATCGGACAATTGCTTTTAGACAGGAGCAATGAGGGGCTATATGCTGCTGCCAGGTATGGTAACGATGAATTCATGCTCGTATTTCCGGGAAAAGACAAGAAAGCAGTAATGGAGTTTACGAAGAATATTCAAAAAGAGATAGAAGCGCGGGTCATCGCTTTCTTCAATATAAAAGGCATTACTACATATAAACCGTTCAGCATATCTGAGGGTATGGCAGGCTATCCGGAAGACGGGACCGAGGCACTGCCGCTCATCAGAGCTGCAGAAGACGACCTGTTCAGGAGGAAGTACAGCAAGGGGATGCCCCGCCTGTATCAGTCCGTGTTAAGCGAGATCAGCAGCTTAAAGGTTTCGGAGGCCTTTGCTTACCTGCAAACGTTCATCACCCTGATCAACGCCAAGGACCGGTACACATACGGCCATTCCGAAAGAGTGATGTCATATGCTATGGCGATGGCGGAAAAGATGGGCATTGACGAAGATACCAAAGAGTTTCTCAGGTATGGAGCCTTTTTGCACGACATAGGGAAACTCGAAATAGAAACGATGGTTTTAACTAAAGAAGGGCGATTGAATAAGAAGGAATGGGATACCATGCGGAACCACACCGTATTGGGAAGCGAGATGATCCAGCCGGTAGTATCCTTCAAGGATATAGTGTCTATTATCCGGTCTCACCACGAAAACTACGACGGCTCCGGCTACCCCGACGGGTTAAAGGGGGATGATATACCCCTCCTTGCTCGGATAGTGCGCATTGCGGATAGCTTCGATGCCATGACGTCCGAACGCCCCTACAGAAAGGCCTTGAGATTTGATGATGCCTCGATGGAAATAAGGAAAAACGCCGGCACCCTCTACGATCCTAACCTCGTGGATCTGTTCCTATCCACCGTCAAAAACGTGTATAAAAAAACGATTTCCTAAAAATAATAAAATCGGCTCGTTCTAGATGGAGCCGATAGTAATTACACTTCTATGATGATCGGAAGTATCATCGGCCTTCTTCTGGTCCTTTCGTACAGGAACTTCCCGACAGCCTCCCTCACGTAAGATTTGATTGCCGCCCATTCCGTGGTCTGCTGCAACTCGCACTGCTTGAGGATATCGCGTACCCGCTCTTTTGCTTCTTCAAGCAGTTCCTCGGACTCGCGGACGTATACAAAGCCTCTTGAAACGATGTCCGGACCGGCTACAACCGTACCATCATCCTTATCGATGGTGACAAAAACGATAAATATTCCGTCTCGCGAAAGCTGTTTGCGGTCGCGCAGGACAATGTTTCCAACGTCTCCGACACCCAAGCCGTCGACCAGGACATTCCCTGCCGTAACCCTTCCAGTAATTGCACCCCTGTCGGGAGTAAATTCCAGAACCTGGCCGTTCTCTACTATAAAAATATTTTTCGGTGGAATTCCAACCTCCCTGGCAAGCTGGGCATGTTTGATGAGATGGCGGTACTCTCCATGTACTGGGATGAAAAATTTAGGTCTCACCAGGTTTAGCATCAGTTTGAGTTCTTCCTGGCTGGCGTGGCCTGATACGTGTACACCTGAGAAAGACTCGTAAATCACCTCTGCCCCCTGCCGCAAGAGATTGTCAATCGTACGGTGCACCATTTTTTCATTTCCCGGAATCGGACTGGCAGAGATGATCACCGTGTCACCCGGCATGATCTCCACCTGTTTGTGATCGCACATTGCCATCCTGGTAAGAGCGGACATCGGCTCGCCCTGGCTTCCCGTAGTCAGGATAACGATCTCCCGTTTGGGTAGAAACTGAATCTCATCTAAATCAACCAAGGTATCTGGGGGGATCTCGAGATAACCCAGCTCCCTGGCAATGTTCACAACGTTGATCATGCTCCTGCCCGCAACCGCGACCTTTCTCCCGTATTTACTGGCTGTGGTGATCGCTTGCTGAATTCGGTGGATGTTTGAGGCAAAGCTTGCAATAATAATCCTTTCCTTTGCTTTACGGAAGGTTTCGTTGAAGGTTTCACCGACAACCCGTTCCGATAAGGTATAGCCTGGTCTTTCCGCATTAGTGCTGTCTGAAAGCAGCACCAGAACACCCTCTTTTCCTAATTCTGCAAACTTATGATAATCAATCTTTTCATTGTCCACAGGTGTCTGATCCAGTTTAAAATCTCCCGTATGGACAATCGTTCCTACAGGTGTTTTGATTCCCAGGGCAACGGAATCGGGAATACTGTGACTGACCCGGATAAACTGGATCTGAAAAGCTCCCAACTGGATAGAATCGCCAGGCCGCACGCATCTGGTTTTCACCTTCTGATCAAAATTGCTCTCTTTTAGCTTTGCGTCCAATAAACCGAGGGTCAATTTGGTGCCGTACACAGGCGCCGAGATCTCCCTTAAAATGTAAGGCATTGACCCGATGTGATCCTCATGGCCGTGAGTTAGAACAAAACCACGAATCTGATCCCGGTTTTCAATCAGGTATGAGATATCCGGAATCACCAGGTCGATCCCAAGCATTTCATCTTCCGGGAACATGAGGCCGCCGTCGATAACAATAATGTCTTTGTTATACTTCAAGACCATAATATTTTTTCCAATCTCGCCGAGGCCCCCCAGCGGAATTATTGTAAGTGTATTGCCTTCCTTCATAATAAATTCACCCCGAACATAAATAAAAAACCTACCTCACAAATTTCTGAAAGGTAGGTACCATAATCAGTCCATGCGTTCCCTTTCTTTTTTATTATACTGAAAAAAAAGCTAAAATACAAGGGATTGTGAATCAAGGTTAACCCATTTTGATTCCCGTCTCGGCCATAACCCTTCGAATTGCTTCCACTTCTTGCTCCGTGGCGGGTGCAAGGGGAAGCCTCGGTTCTCCGGCATTTAAGCCCATGAGGTTGAGGGCAGCTTTAACCGGAACAGGATTTGTCGTTATAAACAGAACTTTGTAAAGAGGGAAAAGCTTTAAATGCAGTTCTGCTGCTTCTTTTATCTTTCCTGAAAAGAAGCTTTCGATCATTTCTTTGATCATTTTACCGGCAACATGGGATGCCACGCTGATAACACCGCAGCCGCCAACCGCAAGCATCGGTAGCGTTAATGAGTCGTCCCCGCTGTAAATTAAGAAATCCTCAGGGGCCCCCCTTTTAATTTCTGCTACCTGATCAAGATTCCCGCTCGCTTCTTTGACGGCACAGATGTTTTTAATTTGGGCCAGTCTAACCACGGTTGCTGGAAGGAGGTTGACCGATGTACGGCCGGGAACGTTATACATGATGATGGGCAGGTCGGTTTCCTGTGCAACCGCTTTAAAGTGCTGGTACAGGCCTTCCTGGCTGGGTTTGTTGTAATAAGGAGTTACCAGCATGATGCCATCTACGCCGGTTTCTGCAGCCTTTTTCGTCAAAGAGATCGTATCCGCAGTGCTATTTGAACCTGTTCCGGCAATGACGGTTCCCTTCTCACCAACTGCCTCTTTTACTACAGAAAAAAGCTTAAGCTTTTCTTCCTTGGTGAGAACCGGCGACTCGCCGGTCGTTCCCGCAACAACAACACCATCGGAGCCGTTCTCTATTAAGAACCGGGCTAAGTTAGCTGCTTCGTCGTAGGCAACTTCTCCATCCTTGGTGAAAGGAGTGACCATTGCTGTCAAAAGGCTACCAAAGTTTACCATCACTGTCGCCTCCTTATAATAAATTTCTATTAATAAGTATCTCGGCGATTTGTACGGCATTTGTCGCCGCGCCTTTTCGCAGTTGATCGGCCGCAACCCAGAGGTTTAAACAGCCCTCGTGGGAAAGATCCGCTCTAATCCGGCCGACAAAAACCTCGTCCCGGTATGAAGTAAATAACGGCATCGGGTATTTTAAACCGGCAGGCTCATCCTCTACCACAATCCCGGGTGACTTTGCGAGAATTTCCCTGGCCTCCGCCGGTGTCAATTTTTTCTCAGTCTCAATATTGATCGACTCGGAATGGCTTCGAATTACAGGTACTCGAACCGTCGTGGCACTGATTTTAATTTCTTCATCGTGTAAAATCTTCTGGGTTTCCAGCACCATCTTCATCTCTTCTTTAGAGTAACCATTTTCCCAGAAAACATCTATATGTGGTATGAGGTTGAAAGCGATCTGATAGGGAAATACCTGGGGCCGTACAGGCTCCCCCGCAAGTACCTGCTTGGTTTGCAACAACAGTTCGTCAATCGCCTCTCTTCCGGCACCTGAAACTGCCTGATATGTAGAGACGATAACCCTTTTTATACGCCCCGCGTCATGTAGAGGTTTTAGAGGTACTACCATAATGATTGTGGAACAGTTTGGGTTGGCTATTACTCCCCTGTGGCCCTCTACATCCTCCGGGTTTACTTCCGGAACAACGAGCGGCACCCATGGTTCCAGCCTGAAGGTGCTGCTATTGTCGATAGCTACCGCTCCTTTTTTCACCGCTTCGGGTACAAGCTCTTTGCTAACAGGTCCACCGGCGAAGAAGGCGATCTCTATTCCCTCAAAAGCTTCTGGTTTTGCAGTATGAACCGTTAATTCTTCGTTTTCATAGGCAATCTTCTTCCCTTCCGACCGGGAACTGGCCAGCAACCTTAAATCAGAAACAGGAAATTTCCGCTCCTGGAGGACATTGAGAATCTCTTGACCAACTGCACCGGTTGCCCCGACTATTGCAACTGAAAAGCCTCTTCCCATGGAATCTGCCCCTCCTGTTTATGTTTGACGTATAAATTCACTAAAAATCTGCCATGTCCTCTTTTACAGTAAAAGAAATTTTTAATACTGTAGCAAAACAGGCTGAATCTGCTTGCCTTCCAATGCCAAACAGACTGTGTCCCGCATTTTGTCCAGGTGAGCTACGAGGGAGTTCGGTTTAACACTTGGGTTGTCCTGGCCAAAGGGAACCAGATAGATGTTCTTTGTGTTCAAGAGGGTGGCGATATTTTTTGCATTTAGCCCGAGGCCATCGTTCGTGGATACGGCGATGACTACAGGTAGCTGGTTACGCAGGTGGGCTTTGATGGCCATCAAGGCGGGTGTATCTGTGATCCCATTAGCCAGTTTTGCCAGGGTGTTACCCGTGCAAGGAGCAACCACAAGAATATCAAATAGTTTATTTGGGCCGATCGGTTCGGCATCCACAATGGTCTTAATCGGTTCATGCCCGGTAATTTCCTGCAATTTAGCACAAAGGTCCGATGATTTTCCGAACCGGGTATCGGTGGTGCTTATAGAATAAGAAACGATAGGGTAAACCTCTGCCCCCTCTTGCACCAGTTTAGTTATTTCATTGAAGACGGCCCCCATGGTGCAGTGGGAACCAGTCACCACAAAACCCAGGCGTATCCCTTTGAGGTTCATATGCTTAAAACCCTCCCTGCCTATTCCCTAAAAGTACTCCTGTGGTATTTCACGGAGAATAAGTTGGGGAATAACCTGGGCAAGGATCTTTCCACTTGTTTTAGGTGCTACGATGCCGGGCAAGCCGGGTGCAAGAACGGCATTTACTCCTAACCTGTTTGCCGCAACAAAGTCTGTCCCTCCTGGTGCTGCGGCAAGATCGACGATGAAGACATCCTTTTTCATTGCAATAAGCATTTTTTCATCAAGCACCAGGGCCGGTACCGTGTTAAATATTATGTCTGCCTCAGACACATGCTGCTGCAATCGGGTAAACACCAAAGGGCGGTACCCCATTTCGAAAGCCCGGGCGAGATCGGAGCGTTTTCTGGCGACAACCGTTACATGGGCGCCGATACCGCGCAGCATCCGTGCAAGAGTTTTTCCGAGCCGTCCAAAGCCGAGTACAAAGGAATTGCTGTCATGAATGGTTATCGGAAGCTTTTCCATCGCAATTTGTATGGCGCCTTCTGCTGAAGGAATTGAGTTTAAGATTGCAACGGAATCCATTTCTCCTATTTCGACCAGTTTCCATCTGTATTTATCGGCCCAGTTCCGCATAAAATCTCTGGCGAATCCAATGATCACAAGTGTTCCCGGCGGAATAAGCTCCGCTACGGAAGCGGTCAACTGGATGTGACAGTTATCGTCGAGTGTTTTTATATTTCCATTAGGGTCACTGCCAGACATCGGAAAAATAACAACCTGGGCATTTTTTAAAGCAGTTTTGATGTTCTGAGCCAAATGCACCTGTTCTAATTCAGGACAAGCAGGAAACCCCACCGCTGTAACGTCAGCGCCCATTCTGACAAGTTCTGGCATAAAATAGATATCGCGTTTATCCCCACCAATAACAGCAACCTTGATTCCTCTTAAATCCAAGCCCATCCAATTCCCCTCCTTTCCCACATATTACTGGCTTTAACAGTATATGAAGGGAAAGAGGGGATGGTGCAAGATTGGCCCATCAAGAAAAAGGATAAGCTAGTCCAGGATTTTTTCTAACCCTACCACCACTCCTTGCAAAGTTCTTGCCTTGCGTATAGCGTAAACAACCCCCGGCATAAATGACTCCCTGCTTAAAGAATCATGGCGTATTGTGAGCACCTGACCTAAGCCCCCGAAAATAACCTCCTGATGTGCCACAAACCCGGGCAAACGGACGCTGTGAATTCTTATGCCTTCCAGTTCACCTCCCCTCACCCCCTTGATTTTTTCATATTCGTCGGGGTGACCTTGACGAACTGGCAGCCTTTCTTCTTGAATCATCTGAGCGGTTTTTAACGAGGTGCCTGACGGAGCATCGATCTTCTGATCGTGGTGCATTTCGATAATCTCTACATGCTTAAAGTGACGAGCGGCACGGCGTGCAAAATCCATCATTAAAACTGCTCCCAGAGCAAAATTTGGAGCGATCAAAACACCGAGTCCGGTTTTGCTTGCAGCCTTTCTCAGTTCATCAATTTCCACATCATCAATACCTGTCGTACCGATAATCGGGATTACACCGTAATTGAGAGCTGTTATGCCATTACTAACCGCTGCCTCTGGATTGGTAAAATCAACCAAAACGTCTGCATCGGTATTTTCTAATACTTTCTGGAGATCACTTGATACAACAACTCCGCAGGCGTTTATGCCCACCAGCGCTCCGACGTCAACCCCGTTTTCTTTACTATCAATTGCCCCGACGAGCACCAGATCGCTTTCCTTGAGAACTGCTTTAACCACTTCTCTTCCCATTTTACCCGCGGCTCCAGTGACAACGACATGTATTTCCCTACTCAACCGGACATCATCCCTTCACCCATGCTGTATTCTCTTTGCTTCATTCTTGGATAATATTCTCGTATAAATGGCTCTTTATGTCAATAATAACGCATTATACCCAATTTCAGCGGGAGAAGTAATTATAGTATAAAAAAAGAACCCCGTTAAAAGGTTCGTTGATAGATGGCACCTTCTACTTTATATTGTTTATCTCTTATATTGGGAAAAGGTGCTATCGAGATCTACGATAATGACCTCATTACCGATTTTCTTCACTGTTTCCCAGGGAACAACCACTTCCCTGCGATCCATCCAGAAATTTAAAAAGTTTGACCTCTGCGGCAATATAATTGACACTATTTCCCCGGTTTCAGGATCAATAACCAGATCCGAGTTTGCAATAGTGCCCAAGCGCATACCATCAAAAATATTGATGATTTCTTTTCCCACCAGCTCACCCAAGCGCACCGATTTCCCTCCCTGATATCCTCTTCTATATCATCTAACTTATGTATCAACCTGCTAGGATATGTTAGCTGAAAGTCTTCCCCAAGGCAGTGATATTCCATCCTTTTCAACATCTCCTAGGACTACCAGGGTGAATCGAGATGGTTCCAGAAGTTCAGCAGCTAAATTTCGAACATCGTCCGGTGTAACTAAAGATATTTTCTGCAAGATCTCTTCTGGCGTGATCAAACGGTGATGTATTAATTCGGATTTTCCAAGACGGTGCATGCGGTGAACCACGCTTTCAGATGCAAGCAGCAAGCTTCCTTTAATCTGCTCTTTCGTACGTGTGAGTTCCTCCTCTGTAATTCCTTCCCTAACAATATGATTGATTTCATGCCAGATCAGGTCTAAGACTTCGGAAATGCTGCCGGGATTCGTTCCGGCGTAAATAGTAAATAATCCGGTATCGTGAAAGGTTGTATAATAACTGTAGACCGTATAAACAAGCCCGCGCTCTTCACGGATTTTTTGAAAAAGCCGTGAACTTGCTCCCCCTCCCAAAATATTGTTTAACACCTGAAGAGGATAAATCTTTTCATCGTATTGGGATACAGCCGGTACTCCCAGACACATTTGTGCCTGCTCCAGCGGCCTGACAAAGGTTTTAAAAGCAGCTTTAGTCTCGGGAGGCTCCATTGCAGGTATTAATTGCCCGGAATTGCTTTCACTGAAGTTGGCTTCAACCAGTTCCAGCACCTGCTCATGGCTAAGGTTGCCTGCAAACGCCAGTACCAGATTTGACGGGTTGTAATATTTATGGTAGAAATCGAGAATTTTCTCTTTCGTTAAGCCCGAAACAGATTCCATCGTACCGATTACAGGGCGGCCGAGGGGGTGACCGTCCCAGATCGTCTGGGTGAAGAGATCATGGATAATTTCATCCGGTGTATCCTCATACATTCTAATTTCTTCTTGAATCACCTTTTTTTCACGCTCTATATCCTCGGCCCTGAAGAGGGAAGAGAAGTACATGTCAGAGAGAACATCCACTGCAAGCGGCAGGTGTTCGTCGAGCACCCGGGCATAATAGCAGGTATATTCCTTACTGGTAAAGGCATTAAGCTGGCCACCAAGAGATTCGATCGATTCAGCAATCTGCTTGGCCGTTCGCCTTTTTGTACCTTTAAAAAGAATATGCTCGATCATATGAGAAATCCCGGCATCTTCTTTTTTCTCAAGACGGGAGCCGGTACCTATCCAGAAACCAACAGCCACCGAGCGGACACCCGGTATTTCTTCACTGACAATCCTGACACCATTTTTTAAAACTGTTTTGTTATACATCGCAACCCCCGTCTCATTTTAAAAAGTTAGTCGGAGCAAATATTCTCCTGTAGAATGGCAACTTTGCCTTTACTGCCTCAAGTGTTATCAAGGAACAATTATATAGCAAGTGATCACCCAAATAAACTTCAATTTTTCCAACATTTGTTCCCTTAGCAAGGGGTGCCTTTAGATCTGGGTTGATAATATACCGTTTTTCAATGAAGTTTAGTTCGCCACTTTTAACAGCTATTTCCTTATCCTTAATTGTCCCAACCTTAACCTTTGCAATACGGCCATTACTGACCGGTACGGAAAGGATGGGGTCCTGCTGTCTTGCAACTTTATACCATCTGCATCGGTTAAAACCGTAATTAAAAAGTTCTAGCGTATCATTATAACGATCACTGCTGTTAAGCACTACACTGATCAATACCCTGCCTTTTTTTTCTGCAGCAGCAATCAAACACTGGCCGGCAGCGGCTGTCGTTCCCGTCTTAACTCCGATCACGCGCATGCCGCGATTGTACAGCAACCGGTTGGTATTGCTCAAAGGAATTGGCTCACCGGTTTTTATTTCGTGGATGATCATATCCTTGGTGCGCACGATCTGGCGAAAATCCTTGTTTTTTAAGGCATACCGCGTCATCAAGGCCAGATCGTAAGCAGTTGCTATATGCTTAAAATCTGTCAAGCCATGCGGATTACGAAACCGGCTCCGGTAAGCGCCAAGGGTCTTCGCCTTATATGTCATCAATGAAGAAAAGAACTCTTCGTTTCCTCCTATATATTCCGCGATGGCGGTTGCGGCGTCATTTCCCGAATTGATTAATGCTCCTCTGATGAGGTCAAACAGGCATAACCGGTCCCCGGGGTTTAAATAAAGGCTGGTGCCTTCTGTATAGGCGGCATACCGGCTTATTGTAACAACATCCTTTTTTTTACCTAACTCCAAACCCAAAAGAGCAGTGAGTATTTTAGTCGTGCTGGCGGGATGCATTTCGCGGTCGGCGTTCTGGCTGTACAGCACATGACCTGTCAGACCATCTATCAGAACTGCCGCTTCCGCGGACAATCGGGGTGGGGATATATTTTCTGCCGCAACAGGCGGCGGGGCACTGCTCAATATCAGAATAGCTAAAATAATCACAAGAAAAGGACGCTGCTGCAACTTTTTCTTGAACAGGGGTGCTCTCTCCTTGTCATAACTGTATATTAATCCGTAATTAGATTTTCCAAAGGTACCACCTGATAACCCTGTCCGGATAAACCTCGAAATATATCCGGTAGCGCTTGATTGACTTGAGACGTAGGATGCATGAGGATGATTGCGCCGTTATGTACATTTTCTAAAACGCGCGAGGTAATCACTGCCGGGTCGGGTTTCTGCCAGTCTATTGTGTCGACGGTCCATAAAACGGTTTTATGGTTGGTTTGATGTGCGGCCTTCAAAACAGTATCATTAAATTCACCAAAGGGTGGTGCGTACAACTTTGTGCGTCTTTTTATTATTTTCAGGATAATATCAGATGTCTTATTAATTTCCTCGATGTTTTCACTTAAGGTTAAATTATTGACGTGGGGATGAGAGTAACCATGATTCCCAATTTCGTGCCCGCCGTTTGCTATTTTTCTGACATGATCGGGGTTGGCTTCCGCCCACCTCCCGGTTATGAAAAAGGTTGCCTTAATCCTGTTCTTGGCAAAAAATTTGAGCATCTCATCCAGATACTCTTCTCCCCAGTCAACATTAACCGCAAACGCAACCCATTTTTTGGCGTTGTTTCCCTGGTAGATCGGCTTAAAAACCTGTTGGTAGGCAACGTAACGGCCAATAGAGCAAATGGATGCAAACAGTCCAATAACCACAATAAAAAATAAGAGCAACTGTTTTTTTCTATAAAAAATAAACACTCCCTTACCCCCTATTTTCTATCATTTTTCCTTATTTTATATATTCAGGAGGCGAGGAAGTTATTAAAAGTTGCTTTTATTTTTCTTTTTTCTTGGATTTGGCCTGCAGCGCCCGGAGGGCCTCTTTACGAGATAAATTTACACGTCCCTGTTTATCTATTTCAATCACTTTGACAATAATCTCGTCACCTTCTTTGAGAACATCCTTGACCCGGCTTACCCTTCGTTCGTCAAGCTGGGAAATATGCACCAGACCTTCTTTGCCCGGTAAACCTAAAGCACCTGGTATGATTTCTACAAAGGCCCCGAAATCCATAAGGCGGACCACTTTCCCCATGTATATTTTCCCAACTTCAACATCCTGGGTCAGGCATTCAATGATATGCACCGCCTTTTTCCCGGCTTCTGCGTCTGCTGCAGCAATAAAGACCCGGCCATCATCTTCGATATCGATCTGGACCCCTGTCTCCTCGATGATCTTGCGAATTGTTTTTCCGGAAGGCCCGATCACATCCCGGATCTTTTCGGGATCGATAGTCATGGTGATAATACGCGGGGCGTAGGGTGAAAGTTCCTTGCGAGGTTCAGGTATCGCTTCAAGCATCTTATTCAGGATAAACAGCCTGCCTTCTCTTGCCTGAGCAAGGGCATGTCTTAGTATTTCCTGAGAAATCCCTTTTATTTTTATATCCAGTTGTAATGCCGTGATCCCCTTTGCTGTTCCTGCCACCTTGAAGTCCATATCCCCAAGTGCATCCTCGATCCCCTGGATGTCACTTAGAATTGCAAACTTGTCACCGTCCATGATCAGGCCCATGGCGATGCCCGCAACAGGCGCTGAGATCGGGACCCCTGCGTCCATCAAGGCCAGCGTGCTTCCGCAAACACTCGCCTGGGATGTTGAGCCGTTGGATTCCAGAACCTCCGACACCAGGCGGATCGTGTAAGGAAACTTATCTTCACTCGGCAAAACCGGTAGAAGGGCCCGTTCAGCGAGGGCGCCATGACCTATCTCACGGCGGCCGGGGCCCCGCATGGGTCGCGTCTCACCGACACTGTATGGGGGGAAGTTGTAATGGTGCATGTACCTTTTTGATTCTTCAATCCCAAGGCCGTCAAGGATCTGTTCATCGCTCACGGCCCCAAGTGTTGCGACGGTAAGCACCTGGGTTTGCCCTCTAGTAAAAAGGCCGCTCCCATGGGTGCGCGGAAGAACTCCCACTTCACAGGTAATTGGTCTGATCTCATCTAAAGCTCTCCCGTCGGGCCTGCTGCCTTCGTTGATTATCATGCAGCGTACGGTTTCCTTGAGAACCTTGGTAAATACCTCTTTTATCGCTTTTTCCTGCTCGGGGTAGGTTTCCACAAAATGCTCCACTGTCTCTTTTTCCAGTTGATCAATAGCTTCCTGCCTTGCCAGCTTATCAGGATTCCTTACCGCATTATCGATTTTATCAAGGAGGTAGGAACGAACGGTTTCTTCAATCTCAGGTTCAATCTTATAAACGGGGACAACCAGCTTTTCTTTTCCGACTGCTTCGATTATTTTCTCCTGGAACTTGATAATCTCCTTGATAGCGGTATGCCCAAATTCAATTGCATCGAGTATTATCTCCTCTGGCACTTCCTGAGCGCCGGCTTCCACCATGAGTACGGCGTCTTTGGTTCCGGCCACCACCAGGTGCATCTCGCTTTTCTCTGATTGTTGAACCGTTGGGTTTATTACAAATTCACCGTTTACTCTGCCCACAATGACTCCACCAATGGGGCCTGCAAACGGTATGTCAGAAATTGACAGTGCAGCCGACGCCCCGTTCATTGCGGTTATATCAGGGGCACAGTCCTGATCCACCGACAAAACTGTGGCTACAACCTGAACATCGTTGCGAAATCCTTCAGGAAACAGTGGGCGAATTGGCCTATCTATAAGTCTCGCTGATAGGATTGCTTTTTCGCTGGGCCGTCCTTCTCTTTTAATGAACCCCCCCGGTATTTTACCTACCGCATACAATCTTTCCTCGTAATCTACAAGAAGAGGGAAAAAGTCAATTCCCTCACGGGGCTCTTTAGCAAGGGTTGCTGTAACGAGAACGACCGTATCCCCGTACATTACCCATACTGCTCCGTTTGCCTGTTTAGCAACCTTACCTATCTCCATGATTAGGGGTCGCCCACCGAGATCCATTTGAAACTTCTCGTGCATGGTTTCCCTCCTGTTTTACAAAAATAACCCTGACAAAAGTATTCTTTGCTAAACGATCAGCCAGTATTAAATGTAAATTAATTAGAAAGAGCGGCTACCCGCTCTTTTTGAGAAAAATAACGGATTGGATTACCGGCGCAATCCAAGTTTGTCTATAATAACTCGGTACCGCACGGGATCACTTCGTTTCAGGTAATTCAAAAGAGAGCGCCTTTGACCGACCATCTTCAAAAGACCGCGCCGGGAATGGTGGTCTTTCTTATGAACCTTAAGATGCTCGGTCAGGTAATTAATTCTTTCCGTAAGGAGCGCGATTTGAACTTCAGGAGAGCCGGTATCTCTCTCATGAACCTGGAATTTTTGAATAATTTCTTTCTTTACGGCTGGATCGAAAACCAATTGACTAAACCTCCTCATTTATTCGCTATTTCCTTTTTTAAATTATTTACCGATAACGGTTATTACAAGGCGTCCCGAAGGGATATCCTTGACTACTAAATCAAAAATGCGGCCTGATTTTGCTAAAAAACCACGAAATCGCGCTGCGCTTGGGACCTGTGCCGGAATCTCTCTAGCTGCCTGTATTATATCATCTATTGTTATTTTCTCTTGACGGAGGTTATTTAATCTTTTTTTAGCATGCTCAGTGATGATCACTTTCATCTGCTGTTATTCTCCTCGCCCTTAGCCCTTATAAATTACTCAACTCCACCCCTTCTTGAGCAATGATGGCATATAGCGCATCTTGAAAAGCAAGAATGGAAGCCTCCTCTACATTATACCGGTTATAAATGCCTTCCAATTCTTTTTTTAGGGCAAGGAATTCGCCGCTCATGCAAATTTCAGAAATCCGCTGAACAAACTTATTAAGGTCCTGGTGATACTCATCTATCACCGGCAGTCCCAAGTGGATACCTCCTTCTTTGTAAAACCAGGTTAATCATGTTAAATTCATCTTATCACAGTTTAAGGTATGTGTAAATCTTCTACATTTTCGCCATTTCCTTTAATATATTATACCCGTTGTTTGCTCGAAAAAGCCAGACTAACCCTTTCTCGCCCGCAAATCCTGAGGGCATCCTGAACATCCTTCTTTATCTGCCTGACCAGTTCCTCAACTACCGGGAATTTTTTCTCTTCTCTAAGCTTTTGGTACAATTCTATTTCTATCTTCTTGCCGTAAGCAGAGCCCTGGTATCCTAAAAGGTGAGCTTCGATCAATTTGTCTTTTGTATTATAAAAGGTAGGATGGTAGCCTATATTAACTACGGCAGGATACCGTTTCCCCTCCAGTAATGCCTGTCCTGCATAAACCCCGGAGCAGGGGACAATCAGGTCATCGGGCAAATCAATGTTAGCGGTTGGAAATCCGAGTGTTCTTCCACGCTGGTCACCTCTTATTATCTTTCCTCTGAGTAGGGGCCAGTATCCTAACAATTCTCTGGCTTTCTGGATATCACCAGAATTTAGCAAATCCCTGATCCGGGTACTGCTCACCAGTGTTCCGTGCAGTGTAATCGGGGGTATTACCTTTACAGTAAAGTGGTATTTATTACCATATTGAACGAGCAACTCAGGAGTTCCGGTTGCACCGCAGCCGAATCTATAGTTGAAGCCCACAAAAACACCCTGAACTCGGAGCTTTTTCAGCATAATTTCCTCCACAAACTCCTCCGGAGTAAAGGAGGCGATCTCCCTGTTAAAGGGAATAATAAAAGCAATTTCAATATTCAAAGATTCGAAAATCTCTATCTTTTTCTCAAGGTCCAGAAGTAGCTTGGGAGCGTTTGCAGGGTCAAGCACCTTCTGGGGGTGTGGATGGAAGAGAAAAACTGCAGGTACTGTATCGGTCTGCAGTGAGAAGTCTATCATTTCCTTTAACAAATGCCGATGGCCGATATGGACGCCATCGAAGTTTCCCAATGCAACAACGGGTTTTCTATCCAAAAGGGGTATATTTTCCAGGCTTTCGATTACCTTCATAGCAAACCTCTTTTGTGTTTCTAGTATTGCAGAGTTCGAAAGACTTTTTGGGGTTTGTACAACCAGGTTCCTCCCTGCTGTACTTTGTAAGTCCCCAATGCCAATAATCTCCCGCTCGGGGCGTAAAGCCGCACAAGTTTCGGAAGATTGCTGTTGCCAACGCCGCCCATGATACCCGAGGGTGCTACCGGCAGTCCGTTTAATATGACTGCGACAGCCTTATCCTTGACGGTGAAAGCAGGTATATCCTGTAAAGCAAAGTCTACCGGCAGTAAAAAGGAATAGTCCTGCTGCTGCCAAAGATGGCCGATCTCATCAAGTGTGAAGGAATGTTCCAGTTTAAATGGGCCACTGGCGGTTCTGATCAGAAATGAAAGATAAGCACCACATCCCAGGGCTTTTCCTATATCAGCACAGAGGCTTCTGATGTAGGTGCCTTTTGAACAGGATATATCTAAAAGAGCGCGCGGGTGCGGATAAGTGTCGTAAAAGGAAAGAAGTTCCAACGAATATATAACAACCCGCCGGGCTTTGCGTTCGACAGTCTTACCCTCTCGGGCCAGCTCATAAAGCCTTTTGCCCTTATGGTGAATTGCAGATACCATCGGAGGAACCTGCTTGATTTCGCCGTGGTATTTCTTTAAAACATTTACTATTTCGGGCAGTTCAAGCCGGTAGGGTTGTCTCCGGACAATTGATCCACCTGCATCATAGGTGTCGGTTTCAATACCGAAGGTGATCTCGGCACGGTATCTCTTCGGCTTTTCCATCATAAATTCTGATACCCGTGTCCCCTGTCCCACACATATGGGCAACACACCCGCGGCTCCGGGATCGAGCGTCCCGGCATGGCCGATCTTCCGGATCTTGAAAAGCCGCCGCAAATATAAAACAACATCATGAGATGTTACGCCAGGCTCTTTGAGTACATTAATTAAGCCATCCATTTCAAGTACTGGTTGCCCCCTTGGCGTCAAGCAGGAAATTCACAGTTGCTGCTAAAACTCTCCTTTCGACATCCTTCAATGTCCCGTGAACCGTACAACCCGCTGCACGTTCATGTCCGCCTCCTCCGAAACTGGCAGCAAGACTATTTACATCAACATAGCTTTTCGAGCGAAAACTTACTTTAACCTCATTATTGCTGACCTGTTTGAAAAGAATACCCACCTCAACCCCGCTTATTGACTTTGGATAATTGACAAGATCCTCACATTCTTCTATGCCGCACCCTGTTTCAATTAAATATTTTTGAGGAACGGCCATCCAGGCGACTAACCCGTCCTCACTGACAGACAGCGTCCTGAGACACTTTTCCAGAAGCCGCATGCTTTTTAAGGAGCGCTCTTCGTATAGCAACTGATAAGCCCTGGCGTGCGCCGCTCCAAGTCCTAAAAGGGATGCCGCATTCCGGTGACACCTGGCAGTTGTATTCTGGTGTTGAAAAGAGCCTGTGTCTGTGACGATGGCAACGTACAGGTTTGTGGCGATTTCCGGCGTAATGGGAACCCCCATCTCTTCGAGGATTTCAAAAATCAGTTCACCGGTGGCGGCAGCGTCCGTATCCACTAAATTTAAGTTTCCGAAATTCGTATTGCTGACATGATGATCAATATTCAATAGAGTATTGCAGTTTTTGAGCAACCCTTCGGTTTCTTTGCCTGTGCGTTCAACTTCCGTGCAGTCCAACACGACTCCTACGTCAAAGGTTAAACTGTTTAAGTTGCCGGGTTCCTGGATCAACTCGTAACCTGGTAAAAAAGAAAAGGTACGGGGAACAGGATGTGGAGAGGTGATGGTAACGTTCTTGCCCAACTCTCTTAACGTCAAACCCAACCCCAGTAACGATCCCACTGCATCGCCATCAGGATTGAGGTGAGAGGCAAGCAAAAAATTATTACCCTTTCTGAAAATATTTTCCACATCCCTTTTTATCATAATTCTTCCTTCCTATTTTCATCACAGACTTTATCGATAATCTGGCTGATCCTGATCCCCTGTTCGATCGAGGTATCAAGATTAAACGTAATTTCCGGAAGATAGCGCAAACGGATCCTCTTCCCCAATTCTGATCGTATAAACCCGTTTGCTCTTTGAAGGCCTTCCAGTGTTTTGGCCTGTTCTTCATCAGATCCGTAAACGCTCACGAATATTTTAGCATAGCGCATATCTTTGGACACTTCTACATCCGTCACACTGGTGAGATGGCTGATCCGGGGGTCTTTCAAGTGGTTACGGACAATATCTGTCACCTCACGTTTAATTTCTTCCGCAAGACGGTTCACGCGAAAGCCCATTTTCTTCACCTTTCCTAAGGCTCGAGCGCCCTTTTTACCTCTTCTATATAATAACCTTCCAGTATGTCTCCTTGCTTGAGATCCTGAAATTTGTCAAGGCCAATTCCGCATTCGTGCCCCTGAACCACCTCACGGACATCGTCTTTATACCGCTTGAGTGAAGCAATACTGCCCTCATAGATAACAACACCGTCGCGGATAACTCGTACACGGGCGTTTCTGACGACTTTTCCCTCTGAAACATAACAACCGGCGATCGCTCCGACTTTCGGTATATGAAAGACATTCCTTACCTCGGACCGTCCCATAACAACTTCTCGAAGTTCCGGCTCGAGGAGTCCTTCCAGGGCAGCCTTGATGTCGTCAATTACCTCATAAATTACCCTGTAAAGCCGGATTTCAACCTGCTGTTGCTCGGCAGCTCTTTTAGCATTGTTATCAGGACGTACGTTGAAGCCGATGATCAGTCCGCCCGAAGCGCTAGCAAGCATGACGTCGGTCTCCGTTATCGCCCCTACACCGGAATGGATGAGATTAATTCTTACCTCGTCGGTGCTCAACTTTGTAAGCGCCTGGATCAGGGCTTCAACCGATCCTTGTACATCGGCTTTGATAATGAGGTTTAACTCTTTAACTTTACCCTGCTGGATTTGCTTAAAGAGATCATCCAGCGTTACTTTCTCTCGGGTTGCCATATCATGCTGCCGTTTTTGCTGCAGGCGCTCTTCTACAATTTGTCGTGCGAGTTTTTCGTCCTGGCAGACCGCAAAAGGATCTCCCGGGTTCGGAACCTCAGAAAGGCCGAGAATCTCTACAGGCGTTGCAGGTAGGGCCTTTTTAATGCGCCTGCCTTTGAAATCCAGCATCGCCCTGACTCTTCCATGGGCGGTACCGGCTATAACATAATCCCCAATTTCCAGTGTGCCTTTTTGGATTAATACCGTTGCCACAGGGCCTCTACCTTTGTCCAACTGGGCTTCTATTACTGTTCCGCGGGCAGGACGGTTCGGGTTTGCCTTCAGTTCCTCCATTTCTGCGACAAGCAAAATCATTTCCAGCAGTTGATCTAAACCTTCTTTGGTTTTAGCAGAAACGGGTACGCAAATTGTGTCTCCTCCCCATTCTTCCGGAACAAGGCCGTACTCGGTCAGCTGCTGTTTCACATGATCGGGATTCGCTTGTGGTTTGTCAATTTTATTAATTGCGACAATGATGGGAACCCCGGCTGCCTTAGCATGGTTAATGGCCTCTACCGTTTGAGGCATAACCCCATCATCGGCAGCAACCACCAGAACTGCGATATCTGTTACTTCGGCTCCGCGGGCCCGCATTGCTGTAAAGGCCTCGTGACCGGGGGTATCGAGAAAGGTTATCTTTTTACCTTTCACTTCAACCTGGTAGGCACCTATGTGCTGGGTAATTCCTCCTGCCTCTGTCGCCGTTACGTTTGTATGGCGAATTACATCCAACAAGGATGTTTTCCCATGGTCAACATGACCCATGACGGTGATTACAGGCGGTTTCGGTTCAAGCTGATCGGGATCGTCCGGTGTATCCTCGATGAATGCTTCAAATTTTCCAACCTCAGTTTCAACTTCTGCCTCTATCCCGAATTCCCCGGCAACGAGAATTGCAGTGTCACTGTCAATCTCTTGATTTAAAGCGGCCATGACGCCAAGCTCGATTAATTTCTTGATTACATCGCTTCCTTCAACTTGCATGCGATTTGCCAGTTCCTGAACAGTGATCTTTTCTCCGATCAGTATCTTCGTGGGCCCCACGCTAGAAGTCGCGTGAGCAGATCCTTTTCGCTTCCTTTTTCCGTGGCCGTGGGTGGAAATATTAGCCACCTTGGAAAGCAATTTGCGCTGGTTTTGTTCTTGCGAGCGCCGGATTTCCTCTTTACGGGCTAAAACTTTTTTCCTGTATTCCTCATGTTCCAGGTTGTGCTTTCTAGACTCATCCTCAAAAACTTCTTGTGGTCTTTTTTTTGTCACTGCATGTTCTTTCTTGTACTCTTTCCGGCGTTCCTTTTTTAGCTCCTTTTGGGGTTCCTTATGCTCCTTACCGAGTTCTTTCTTTACCGCTTTCGGGGTATTAGGAGTTTCTTTCTTGCTGAACAATTGTCTTATCCTTTTAACCTCGTCTTCTTTCAGAGTACTCATATGATTTTTTACCGAAAAACCCATTTGCTGTAAACGGGCAGTAAGGTCTTTGCTGTTTAGCCCAAGTTCCTTGGCTATTTCATGAACCCGAGTTTTTGCCATTTAATCACCCCCACTATTTTGAGTGTCAATCTTCCCGTCTTTGTATTTGGGCCAAGAATCCTTGACTCAATTCTCTCGATAAGATCGCCCAAAAGCATGACGGACAGCCGAGTATTCTTCTGTACTCATCTTTAGTCCCATATTCCACATATTTGATTCTTTCTGCAAGACAGACCCTGATTATCTTTTTTTTGTTAACTCCCGCATCTTTAGCGATAATAATTAGCTTTGCCTGTTTATTTCGGATCGCATGTAAACAGTTGGTCATCCCCGAAGCAAGTTTTCCGGCCCGCTTTGCAAGTCCCAACAGAGCGAGCGGTGAATTCAATTCGCCTCACCCGAAAGGGATTTGATCAAGTCCTCGACCACTTCACTAGGGACTTCGGATTTTAAAGCATGCTGCAGGTGCTTGCCTGACAGGGCCGCCTGCAAGCAGGCAATATTCCTACAGATGTAGGCGCCCCTTCCCGAACGTTTGCCTGTGGGATCAATGACAACCTGCTGTTCCGGTGTCCGAACTATCCTGATTAATTCCTTCTTTCCCCTCGTCTGCCGGCACCCCACGCAGATACGCTGAGGAACTTTTTTAATCCTAGCCATTATCATGGACCACCTCTTGTTCCTCAGTTAATTCCTCACTGCTTTCATGTAACTGAGACTCGCTTTTGATATCTATTTTCCACCCGGTCAGACGCGCAGCGAGACGGGCGTTTTGGCCTTCTTTTCCGATAGCTAAAGAAAGCTGGTTGTTTGGAACAACTACTTTCGCAATTTTTTCTTCCTCATTTATAGCAACAAGGATAACCTTAGCGGGGCTTAATGCATTGGCTACAAATTCTTTGGGATTGCTGCTCCACTTAATAATGTCTATCTTCTCGCCTCTAAGTTCGTTAACAATCGCCTGTACGCGCATCCCTTTGGGGCCGACACAGGCTCCAATTGAGTCAACATTCTCGTCTTTTGAATATACGGCAATCTTGGAACGCGTCCCGGGCTCTCGGGCAACTGCTTTCAGTTCAACAATTCCTTCATAAATTTCGGGCACTTCCAGTTCAAACAGGCGCTTTAACAGTCCTGGATGCGTCCGGGACACAAGGATCTGGGGGCCTTTTGTGGTTTTCTTTACTTCGGTTACGTACGTCTTGATGCGGTCACCCCGGTTGTACTTTTCCGTCGGGATCTGCTCAGATGGCGCCAGTAGTGCCTCGGCGCGCCCCAGGTCGATATAAATATTCTTTGCCTCCTGACGGCGGACTACACCTGTTACGATATCACCTTCGCGACTTAAGAACTCTTCGTAGATAAGCCCTCTTTCCGCTTCACGAATTTGCTGTACAACTACTTGTTTTGCTGCTTGTGCAGCTATCCGTCCGAAATTACTGGGTGTTACCTCTACTTCAACCGTATCGGAACTGCCGTCGTAAGCCGGATTAAGTCTCTTAGCTTCCTCAGGTGTAATTTCAAGCCTGGGATCTGTTACGGCCTCTACAACATTCTTTTTGGCAAAAACCTTGATCTCTCCCGTATCCCTCTCTATTTCTATGCGGGCGTTTTGAGCTGAACCGAAATTCTTTCTGTAAGCGGTCAAAAGGGCGTGTTCTATGGCTTGTAACAATACCTCGGCACTTATACCCTTTTCTTTTTCAATCTCCTTAAGAGCATTGATAAATTCTAGATTCACAAATTTCACCTCCTCATTCAAAACTCCAAAACATCAGAAAACTTTAAGTTTAGCTTTTGCGATCAAATTAATCGATATTTTGATAGGACCTGATTTTGTTTCAAGAAGCACCTGGTCCTCAACATAGTCGACAAGCTTTCCACAGAAATTTTTCTGACCTTGAATTGGCACATTGGTTCGCAGTGTGATATCCCTTCCGCGAAATCTGATAAAATCCCCGGGTTTCCTGAGCGGCCTTTCAATACCGGGTGATGAAACCTCCAGATAATACTGGTGTGGAATCAAGTCAACAGCATCCAGCTTTTCACTTAAAAAACCGCTGATTTCTTCGCAATCATTAAGTTGAATGCCTCCGGGTTTGTCGACATAAATACGCAAAAACCATTTGCTTCCTTCTTTTTCATAGACTGCATCTACCAGTTCAATTCCCCGGGTAACTGCCAGAGGCTCAAGAAGCTCTTCTATAATTTTATATATCTTTTCCTTTTTCAAAAAAACACCCCGCATTAAACGTTATCAATAATATGAAAGAGTGGGCATCAACCCACTCTCAAGGAACAACCTCCTTGCAAGCATTTACCGTTACATCATTTGAAATTATAACAAAACTTAAATTTTTCTGCAACATCAGGTAAGATTATTATCCTTTCTCAATCTGTTTAGAACTTCGCGCAGATAACTAACCGCTTCATCTTTTTCTTTATAAATAATTTCTCCCGTTGAACGCAGTTTAATCTCAAGCAGATTATCTGTTACAGCCCGGTTGCCAACCACCAGACGGATGGGATACCCGATCAGGTCGGCGTCCTTGAATTTTACCCCAGGGCGTTCGGTACGGTCATCATAGATGACATCAATGCCGGCATTCCTTAAATCCTCGTAGATTTTTTCGGCAATCTCGGTTTGTAAGGAATCCCGTTGATTTACGGCCATTATAACGACCTCGAAAGGTGCTATGTCAACCGGCCAGATAATTCCGTCCTCATCATGTCCCTGCTCGACCGCAGCAGCCATCGTCCTGGTAATGCCAATACCGTAACATCCCATAACGATCGGGATCTCGTTTCCCTGTTCGTCCAAGACCGTTGCGCCTAATGCTTTGCTGTACTTGGTGCCCAGTTTAAAGATCTGCCCCACTTCGATACCGCGCCTCATTTTAAGCGGCTGATGGCAGCATGGGCACGAATCCCCTTCCTCCGCGACCCTGAAATCTCCGTAATTATCAACTACGAAGTCCCTATCTGGGTTAACGTTGCGGTAATGAAAACCCATTCGGTTTGCTCCGGCTACGGCGTTTCTCAAATACCGGACCTCTCCGTCTGCTAAAATCTTAACTACACCTTTTTCTTTCAAGCCAACTGGACCCACATAGCCTAACGGTAACCCGTACTTTTCCTCAGATCCATTTTCTAATGCTATTTCAATTTGATTGACGCCGAGAAAGTTCTTTACTTTAATCTCATTTACGTTGCGATCCCCTCTGACGAGCACCGCAACAAGCTCGCCATCGGCTTCATAGAGCAATGTTTTAATGATCCGTTCAGGTGTTACATTGAGATATTCTGCCACTTCCCGGACGGTGCGGGCACCCGGTGTTGCAACCAGTTCGGTATCCAGCATCTCCTCACAAGCATCTTTGGTTTCGGCTCTACAAGGTGCCTTTTCTACATCCGCTGCATAATCACAGCCTGTGCAGTAAACAATTTCTGCCTCCCCTGTATCGGCCAGCACCATAAACTCGTGTGTATCACTTCCGCCGATAGCACCGGAATCCGCTTCAACGGCCCGAAAGGTGAGTCCGCAGCGGGTGAATATCCTGGTATAGGCCTCGTACATCTTGCGGTAGCTGATCTCCAACCCCTCTTCATCTCTGTCAAAAGAATAAAGATCCTTCATGATAAATTCCCGCCCCCGCAACAAGCCGAATCGCGGCCGCCGTTCATCCCGGTATTTATTCTGGATCTGGTAGAGAAGGAGAGGAAGCTGGCGATAAGACTTCACTTCCTGTCGGACCAGGTCGGTAATCACCTCTTCATGAGTGGGCCCCAAACAGAAGTCGCGGTCGTGCCGGTCCTTTAAACGGAACAATTCGGGCCCGTAGACGTTCCATCTCCCCGACTCATACCACAACTCGGCGGGCTGGATAATGGGGAGCAACATTTCCACACCGCCCGCACGGTTCATTTCCTCTCTAACGATCCGTTCGATCTTTTGCACAACACGGTATCCCAGCGGAAGAAGTGTATAAACACCGGCGGCCACTCTCCTCAACATACCGGCTCGAAGTAATAGTTGATGGCTAATGGTATCTGCCTCAGCCGGAACTTCTCGAAGTGTCGGTATCAGCGCTTGAGTTACCCGCATTGTTGTTCTCCCTTTCCTCCAGTATTTCATCAATCTCTGTAATAAGGGCGTCAACTAATTCCTCTTCAGGCACCTTACGAACCAGCTTTCCCTTTTTGAACAGGAGCCCGCAGCCTTTTCCTCCGGCAATGCCCACATCCGCTTCTCTCGCCTCACCGGGTCCATTGACAGTACAGCCCATAACAGCAACCTTCAGATCATGCCTGGTCGGAGGCAGGCGCCGCTCAACCTCCCGGGCGATGGACATCAGGTCTATCCGGCAGCGGCCGCAGGTGGGGCACGATATGAGATCGACTCCCCCAGGACGGAGCCCCAGAATCCTTAATATCTCCAGGCCTGCCTTAACCTCCTCATGCGGTGGGCCTGTCAGAGAAACGCGTATGGTATCCCCGATACCTTCCGCAAGCAATGTCCCGATCCCGATTGCCGACTTGAATGTACCCGACAGGCCCCACCCTGCTTCGGTAACACCCAGGTGCAGGGGGTACTCTACACGATCCGAAAGAAGACGATATGCCTCGATCATCATGAGAACATCTGGGGCTTTCACCGATATTTTGATATTATAATAATTTTCTTTTTCAAGCAGCTTCACGTGTGACAGGGCACTCTCAACCAAACCGGTGGCCGTCCTCCCGTATTTGTTTAGAATATTGGTGGCGAGCGAACCGCTGTTAACCCCAATCCGAATAGGAATACCTCTTTCCGAAGCCGCTCTGACGACCGCACGTACTCGTTCTTGATTTCCAATATTACCTGGGTTGATCCTGAGCCCATCTACCCCGTTCTTGATAGCCAGGAGAGCCAACCGGTAATCGAAATGGATATCCGCTACCAGCGGAATAGAGATCTGCTTTTTTATTTCTTTGAGCGCCTCGGCGGCCTCTTCATCGGGAACCGCAACACGGATGATATCGCAACCCAATTCCTGAAGTTCATGGATTTGACTTACAGTTGCATAAACATCCCGCGTATCGGTTTTTGTCATCGTCTGAACCGAAATCGGAGCACCACCACCGACCGGCACGTCTCCCAACATCAGTTGTTTTGTTAACCGCCGCCTTATACCCATTCTAACCACCGGCCAGTATACGAACGAGATCATTATATGTTATCAAAAGGAATAAAACCATTAGCAATGCAAAGCCAATCAGGTGGATGAAATTTTCTTTTTCGGGGTCAATTGGTTTACCTCGAATTCCCTCAATGCAGAGAAACATCAACCTGCTCCCATCCAGCGCAGGAATTGGTAGCAGGTTAACCAGGGCTAAATTAATTCCCAAAATTGCGGTAAAGCTCAACAAATAACCCAGTCCTCCGCGGGCGGCATCACCGATCATCTGGGTTATACCCACCGGTCCTGCAATCTCGCTGGGGGGAACAGCTCCGGTTACCATCCCGAGAATTCCCACAAGGATCAACTTAGAAAAGCCGAAGGCGCGATCCAAACCCAACCTGACTGCCTGCAAGAAACCCTGTCTCTCCCATCTAATTCCCTGCCGGATACCGATCTGACTGATCTGCATTTGTGGATCGAACTGGGGAGTAACGTAAAATGTGTAGGTGTGCCCACTGCGTTCGATCACCAGCCTTACTTTTTGTCCACCGCTTTTATGTATCTTATTGGCAATATCATTCCACCTTGGCGTGTTGACATCATTGACTTTTATGATCCTGTCACCGGTCTTTAATCCCGCCCGGTCGGCGGGGCTGCCGGAAATAATATCGCCAATTATATTGGCGTTGGAAGGGGTAGGAATGCCAATCAGGCTGAAGACGATTATGAAAAGCACTATCGCCACAAGAAAGTTTGTCAGGGATCCGGCCGAAATAACCGCGAAGCGATCTTTCAGGGGCTTTTTGTTAAAGCCGTTGATGTGATCATCATTCGGTTCCATTCCTGCCATTTTTACGTATCCCCCTAGCGGCAAGAGGCGAAAGGAATACCTTGTCTGATCCCGCTGGGATTTGATACTCAATAATTTGGGCCCAAAGCCGATACTGAATTCGTCCACCTGAATTCCAACCACCTTGGCAACTACAAAATGGCCGAGTTCGTGAACCACAATCAGGAATCCTAGCACCAATAGAGATATGATGATAAACACCGCAATCCCCCTCAAGATCTTGTATTAATGATTTGTTCTGCGTATTGGCGCGCCCACCGGTCTGCGGCCAAAATATCGTCAAGTTCGGTGACCTGCTTTCGATCGTGCCGGGACATAACACCTGAGATAATTTCAGGGATGTCCAGAAATTTAATCCTCCCATTCAGGAAAGCATTGACGGCTATTTCATTAGCCGCATTCAATACAACAGGCATTGTGCCGCCGGCCTTTCCCGCTTCACGGGCTAAACTCAAACTTGGGAAGTTTTCAAGATCAGGAGGTTCGAAAGTTAGCTGGCCGGCTTTGACCAGGTCCAGGGGCTCCAGGTTATTGCTTTTTCGCACCGGATAAAGAAGTGCATATTGAATCGGCAAGCGCATATCCGGCCAGCCAAGCTGGGCAAGCATCATTCCGTCCTTGTATCTCACAAGGCTGTGAACAATGCTTTGAGGATGAATTATGACACTTATTTGATCGTAATCAACACCAAACAACCATTTGGCCTCAATCACTTCGAGCCCCTTATTCATTAGTGTTGCAGAGTCGATGGTGATTTTCGGCCCCATTTTCCAGGTTGGGTGCTTTAAGGCCATATCCGGCCTTACATGTTGCAACTGTTCCCTGGTGAACTTCCTGAATGGCCCCCCCGAACCGGTTATTATCAATTCTGCCACGTCTTCGCTTTTATCTAAGCACTGAAAAATTGCCGAGTGCTCACTGTCCACCGGCAAAATTTGCACTCCGTTGCGATAAACTGCATCCATTATGAGATTTCCGCCTGCTACCAGAGTTTCTTTATTGGCTAGCGCAATATTTTTTTTATGTTTGATTGCTTCAAGGGTCGGTTTCAGCCCGGCAACACCGGTTACTGCTACCAGGATAAGCTCGGCCTCGGGCAGCCTGACGAGTTCTAAAATGCCCTCAGCCCCTTTAAGGCATTTGCATTTAGTCCCAGCCAGGCGATCCTGCAAAATCTCAGCAGCCTGGTCATCCATTACAGCCGCGTAAGGTACATCAAAGAACCTGATCTGTTCTTCTAGCAAATCAATGCTGCGGTTGGCAGCCAGTCCTACTATTCTAAAGTCTTCGGGGAACCGGCTGATTACTTCTAGAGACTGTATTCCAATGGAACCGGTGGAACCGAGGATGACAACGTTTTTTTTCATTACTAAGTTCCTGCCTTTTGTTCATCGAAAAATGCCTTATAAGCTATAACCACGGCGGGGCCCAGGATAATACCCCAAAACCCTAAAAGGGAGAGTCCAAAATAGAGTGCCATTAATGTAGTAAGGGGATGAAGCCCAATACTTTGGCCAACTATCTTTGGTTCCAGGAGTTGCCTTACCACTACGATTATACCATATAGAACCAGGAGACCAATCCCAAGGCGCAGGTTTCCCGAGATAAACAACCAGATACTCCAGGGAATGTACAGGGAGCCGGGGCCCAAAACCGGTAAAAGGTCAAACAATGCTATTACAACTGCCAGAATATGAGCGTAACTGACACCGAGAATTGTCAACCCTATTAAACTAATAAAGCCTGATATGCTGATTAAAACCAGCACCGCTTTCAAGTAGCCGGACAAAGCCTTGTTCAGGCTTGCCACCACCCTGACGAAATGGGGCTGCCACTTAACAGGTATGAATTTTATTGTACTCTTTTTGATGAGATCGAAATCGCGTGCAAAAAAGAAGCTCGCAATTACCGTAATAATCAAAAGAATAAAGTAGTTTGGTAGTGATGTTACAATATGAAGGAGTTGAGTCAAGAACATTTTGGTTAAATTCTTGATTACGTCGAAAACCTGCCAGACGTTCCCGACAGTATTCTGCACAATATCCGGGGGAAGATGCAGGTTAATCAATAAAATGCGGAACCTTTCCAACAGCAGATTAATGTTCAGGTTCCCAATATTTTCAGAAAGTGTACCAAGAACCGCTGAAAGCTGGATCAGTTCACGGATAAGGTTGGAAACGAGAAGATATAACAACCCTCCAATTATGGATAAGAAAACGACCAGAGAGATCAGTGCTCCCCAGGTGCGGGAAAGATGAAGCTTCTTTTGCAAAAGAGTGATGATCGGGTTAAGCAGGGTTCCGAAGAGATAGGCGACAAAAAAAGGGAGAGCAACTTTAATCCCAGCCGTAAGCGAATGCTCAAAAAGCGGCCAGAAGTATTTCACGAAAAAGTACAACCCCGCAACAGCCAGGATTGTGATTACGATTTTTAAGAGCCATAAGAGCATTTTCTCTATAGCTTGAGACATGCTTCTACTCCTTAGGGGTTTATAAAGAACTTTAAGTAAAAGTATGCCGCGGGTGCGCTAAAAAGAAGACTGTCAAAACGATCCAGGATGCCTCCATGACCGGGAATCAAGTCTCCGGAATTTTTAACCCTGCCCAATCTTTTAAAGGCCGATTCCACCAGGTCACCTATCTGGACAACGCTCCCTATCAGGATACCAAGCATCAGTGCATCAAACAGGGAAAACAGCCGATATATTGCTTGCAATAAAAGAGCCGACCCTATACAAAGGATTAAGCCTCCGATGGAACCTTCGAGGGTTTTATGAGGGCTTAACCTGGGCCACAGCGGCCGCCGCCCAAACAGCCGTCCTGAGAAATAGGCCCCTATATCGCACGACCACGTTAGGATCAGGACAAGAAGTAGGTATGGAAATCCATAGGGAACCATCTTTCTGATGAGAATAAGGTAACTTAAAAGCATTCCTATATAACAACTTCCCAGATAAGAAGAGGCTAAATCGCCTACTGAATACTTTGGGAAGGTAATCATCAAAATTATAAGATGCATCATTAAAATTAATGTAAGACCGATGTAAAAGGCCCAGCCGCTTTTGTCGTTTGAAGTAAAATAGGCAAGAAGAGGAAAGACCAAGCCGCTCCCATATAACAGAAAGGGTATTATCTTCAGGTTCATGCGCAACAAAATCCGGCGCAACTCGAAAAGGCCGGTAACCGTTAGAAAAATCACCCCGGTAAGGAAGAGCAGTCTTCCCTCATAGACAAGGTAAACAAGGATTGGTATACCTATCACTGCACTTAAGATTCTCTTTAATAACATAGGACTGATACCTCTCTCAAAGTCCGCCAAAGCGCCGTTCCCGCTTCTGAAAATCCACCAATGCTTGTAAAAAATGTTTGGGGCGAAAATCTGGCCAATAGACGGAGGTACCCCAAAACTCAGTATAGGCTGTCTGCCAGAGCAAAAAGTTGCTGATTCTAAGTTCTCCCGCTGGTCTGATTAAAAGGTCGGGATCGGGGAGGTCCGCGGTATACAAATACTGTTTGAAGAGGGATTCGTCTATGTCGAGAGGATTAATCTCCCCCTGCTTGACCCGCATTGCAAGCTTGCGGGCGGCATCCACAATTTCCAGCCGTCCACCATAATTTAAGGCTATGTTCAGGATCAGTTTTTCGTTATTAGCTGTCAGCTTTTGGGCTTTTTCTAGTTCTCTTTGAGCAGGTAGAGGAAGCTCGTCTATATGACCAATTGCCCTAACCTGTACGTTGTGCTCGTGAAGTTCTTTAAGTTCCTTTTGAATATACTCGCATAATAAATTCATTAGTATGCTGACTTCTTCTTGTGGTCTTTTCCAGTTTTCTGTGGAAAAAGCATATACGGTCAAAACCTTAATGCCGAGTTCTAAACAAACGGATACAATGTCTTTGAGGGATTCCACACCTGCACGATGGCCTAACCCCCGGGGGAGGCCTCTTGCCTGGGCCCATCTCCCGTTTCCATCCATGATAATAGCGACATGACGGGGGAGGCGCGCCGGATCAAGCATTTTTCGTAAACGATTGGTTGTTAAGTTATCTACGTTTCTTCTCTGTCTTATTTTATTAAAAAACCCCAAGATGTGCTGAAACAAGCTGTACTCTCCCATATCCTTGGAATTAAGAAAAACCCCCTCCTTGAGGGGGAAGAGAACTAACCTAATTTTACTCTTCAGTGATCGCCTCATTCGGGCAGACATCGATGCAGGTTCCGCAATCCTCGCACTTATCAGGATTAATCCTGTACTTGCCGTCTACCTCTTCAATGGCCTCATTCGGGCATTCATCCATGCAGCTGCCACATGCTTCACATTTATCTGTAATCTTGTAAGGCATTCTTTTTCACCTCCTTTTCTATGAGACTTGGGTCTTCATATATTTCACTGGCTAAGGTTAATTCGACTGTTTTTTCTCCAACCGTCCGCTGGCGTATAACTCTGAGCTGTCCCTTTAAAGGCAATCCTCTCGGGTTAAGCTGCACCCGGCAACCTGCTTCCTCTAAGATGCGCTGTGCTTCTTTAAAAAGATAACCTACTGTGTCTGGTATGGATACGGTCATCTGCCCTCACTTTTTGCCAACATTATAGCTCCATTATTTCTTTTTCTTTCGCTTCTGCAATTTGATCTATTTTTTTAATATATTTATCAGTAATTTTCTGTATTTCATCTAAAGTTCTCTTAACCTCATCTTCGGAAGTCTTACCCGCCTTCTCTTCGGCTTTAACATGCTCGTTCCCATCCCTCCTCAGGTTACGGACCGCTACCCGGGCTTCTTCTGCTTTTTTGTGAATTACCTTGACGAGATCCTTTCTCTTCTCCTGAGTTAATGAAGGTATGGCAAGCCGAATTATGCTTCCGTCGCTATTAGGTGTTATTCCGAGATCTGATTTCAGAATGGCCTTTTCAATTAGAGGTACAAGGCTCTTATCCCAGGGCTGGATGACCAGAAGACGCGGTTCCGGAACGGAAATGGTGGCAACCTGGTTAACAGGCGTCGGCGTTCCGTAATAATCAACAAAGACCTTCTCGAGCAGAGCGGGTGTTGCACGGCCGGCGCGTAGCGTACTATACTCTTTGACCAGCAGGTCAACAGTTTTTTTCATTTTTTCTTCCAATTGTTGAAGGGCTGATTTATCCATTATTTTCCCTCCCTACAATGGTCCCGATCTTATCTCCCATTACTGTTCTTAAGATGTTACCTCTCTCATTAACATTAAAAACTATAATGGGTATTTTATTTTCCATACAAAGGGATGTTGCCGTTGAATCCATAACTGCAAGCCCCTTATTCAGAACATCCAGGTACTCCAATTTGGTAAACATCCGGGCTTCAGGGTTAAGGCGGGGATCCGAATCATAGACTCCGTCAACATCTTTTTTGGCCATTAATATAACTTCCGCTTCAATCTCAGCCGCCCTCAGTGCCGCAGTTGTATCAGTTGAAAAATACGGATTTCCCGTTCCGCCGGCGAAGATTACCACCCGTCCCTTTTCAAGGTGGCGAATCGCCCGGCGGCGGATATAGGGTTCCGCCACTTCTTTCATTTCTATTGCGGTTAACACACGGGTATCTACATTTTGTTTTTCTAGAGCATCTTGTAGAGCCAGGGCATTGATAACGGTAGCAAGCATTCCCATATAATCAGCCGTAGCCCGATCCATTCCTTTTGAACTGCCTGCTACTCCTCGCCAGATATTGCCTCCTCCGACAACAATACCTACCTCCACATTTTCTTCTTTGACCTCTTTCACTTCAGAGGCGATCGCCTTTACGATGTCATGATCAATTCCGTACCCCTGTTTACCCGCCAGTGCTTCACCGCTTAATTTTAAAATAATCCTTTTATATCGTGGAGTTCCCATAAGAAGCCTCCAGTTACCTCATATCTTCTACAGAACCTACTGAATTCCTTTTTAGATTTATAGGATTTATGCATTTTCTCCCAGACGAAACCTGGTGAAACGACGGACTACAATATTTTCTCCCAGTTTTGCGATGTATTCGTTGATCAATTCTTTGACTGTTTTCTCCGCATCCCTGATATAAGGCTGTTCCAGGAGACAAACATCTTGATAAAACTTTTCCAACCTCCCGGCAACAATCTTTTCTACAACCTTTTCCGGTTTACCTTCTGCAAGAGCCTGGTTGCGGAGAATGGCTGCTTCCTTTTCCACCTGCTCCTGAGGAACATCTTCCCTGCTGATGTAACTGGGACTTGCGGCTGCGACCTGCATAGCAAGTTCACGGCAAAGATGCTTGTAATCTTCGGTATTTGCAACAAAATCTGTTTCGCAATCAACCTCGATAAGCACCCCCAGTTTTGCACCAGGGTGAATATAGGCTTCAATTCTGCCTTCTTTAGTGGTTCTCCCGGCCTTTTTAGCGGCTGCCGCAAGACCGTGTTCCCGCAGGTAGATAATTGCCTTTTCCATGTCACCGCCGGTTTCCGTGAGGGCCTTTTTACAGTCCATCATACCGGCCCCGGTCCGCTCTCTTAGTTCCTTTACAAGTTCGGCCTTAATCAAAAATATCCCCTCCGTCTTCTGTGCACGGTCACAATTATTCCTCAGCCTGTTCTTGCGGCTGTAGTTGTTCTTGTTGCTGTTCTCCTTGCTTCGCCTCAAGCACCGCGTCCGCCATTTTGGATGTAAGCAGGCGCACTGCCCTAATGGCGTCATCATTCCCCGGTATCACATAATCAATCTCATCAGGGTCACAATTAGTATCAACAATTCCAACTGTAGGTATTCCCAGTTTACGGGCCTCTAAAACAGCAATTCGCTCTTTGCGGGAATCTACAATAAAAAGGGCACCCGGCAACTCTTTCATATCCTTAATTCCCCGCAGGAACCTCAGCAATTTTTCCTTTTCGGCTCTTAACTTAGTTACTTCCTTCTTCGGGAGAAGATCAAAGTGGCCCGATTCCTCCATCTGTTCAAGTTCACAAAGGCGATCCACCCGCTTGCGGATTGTTGCAAAGTTAGTCAGTATTCCGCCAAGCCAGCGTTCATTAACATAAAACATGCCGCATCTTTCTGCTTCTTCGCGCACCGATTCCTGAGCCTGTTTCTTGGTACCAACAAACAAAACACTTTTTCCTTCCTGTACCACATCCTTGATAAAAGCATAAGCCTCGTCAATCTTTTTTACCGTCTTCTGCAGATCAATGATGTAAATGCCATTCCGCTCAGTAAAGATATAGGGCGCCATTTTAGGATTCCACCGTCTGGTTTGGTGACCAAAATGAACGCCAGCCTCGAGCAATTGCTTCATGGAAATTACCGACACAAAAAATTCCTCCTTAAGGTTTTTCCTCCGCTACTTCATCAACGGCCAGGACCCAAAGGGGACCTTCTGGCGTCTTCAGTAGCGTGTGTTTTTACGCCATCGGTTAGTATATCATAAAAAGCTAACAACTGACAACAAAAAGGCGCCTGCTTTTTAAACAGGGCCTTATCCATCTTAAGAAAGCTTTTTCCCCTTTAATTCCAGCACGAGTTCTACCTCATCATGGCCTAAATTTAATTTCTGGGCAATTTCCTGGGTGTTTAAACCTTTTTCAGCCATTTCATAGATTCGTGCGTATTTTTCCCCATCATTGATTTTTATAATCTCACCTGTTTTCTGGGACTGATGTTTTGGATCCCGGCTGCCTCGAGATTTTCCTTTGCCTTGAGTTTTGTGGTTTCTCTCCCGTTCCCTGCCTGTCTCCTTTTTATCCCCGCTCAAGCTAACAAGTGGGAGACGCTGCTCGATATGCGTCAGGGTATTCTTGATCTGCTTGATCTGCCCTTCTACCTGTGAAATGGCATTGTCGGTGTATCTTTTTGCACTGTCGAGCATTTTGTCAAATTCCTGCTTATTTTGATAGAAATTATTCAAGATTTCTTCAACCCGATTGATTTCAATGGCGATTTGTTTAAGCTTCAATTCCCGTCTGTCCCGCCAAACAATCAGAGAAACCAATGCAATAATACCGGTCGTAAGCAGTCCTAAGACAATAATCAATACTTCCATTTATTTTTACTCCTCTAAACTAAATTTTTAGATCAATATGGCGCCCTAAGTTTGCATTATCGGTCTTTTCTATAGTTTCGTCTGACGTTTCAAATGATGCATTTTTTTTCTTTTCGAAAGGTTTTTCTTGTTGGTGTTGCAACGACTGTTGCTGTTTGCGTTCTTCCTCCTTAATCCTCGCTTCCCTGGTCTGAGAAGGATTTTGCACGGTTCTTTGAGCTATTTCTGTATCATGTGCAAGATGTGCGGCAAAACATTGCTGTTGGTTCTGCTCATTTGTCTGTTGGATGTGCTGAATCCTGCTAATATCCTGAGCCCTTGGAAGAAGTATCTGGAAATCAACCGCCTGAGTCATGGTAACCCCCCACATGGTATGTGATTCCTAGGAGCAAGGCATTGCCCTAACTTCTCCTTCCTGTATTGCAAATACCACACATTTCATCTCATCACGCACATAATAAGTTAGATTGCCAATTCTAATAATAACACCCGGATGGATATGGTTGTTAACTTTTACTTTTCCTTTTCCGAGCATACTGAGGCTTCTAAACAGGTTTTCTTCCGCTTGCATAACCTCTTCCAGTTTTGATTTAAGTTCCCATCGAGTATGCTCCAACTTGCTTAAGAGTGATTCCTTCTCCGGCGGCAAAGTCTTTCCTTCTTCCACCAATACTTTCAGCAAGTGCAGTGCTTTCTCTACTTTATCCAGGTTTTTTTCGATTTCCTTTCTTGCCGCTACAATCTTGTTATAAGCTACCCTTTGTTCTGGATCTACTCCCACTTCCAGTTCCGTAACCGTCGCCATGTTTGACCCAATTGTCTTCGCTTCAATCTCTTCACCGGCTCTGCAAATTCCTCCAACCAGGAATCCTTTTCTGCCATCAACAATGATTTTGCCTCCAGCACTTACATTGCTGTGCATGATTGACTCTCCTACTATGACGTTCTCCCCTGCCTGTACCTTTGCATTTTCTAAGAACTTTGCAAAAACGGATCCCTTAGCGACAACACTCCCCTTTTCTAGTCCGCGAATTCCCTCCTTTGCTATAACGTTGCGCCCGGCGATAATGGAACCCCCTTCGACGGTTTCTCCCACTTCCACATCTCCGTCAGCTTTTACCGTAAAACCGGATTTAATGCTTCCAATGATTCGAACACTGCCAACATATTCGATATTGCCGGTCGAGAAATCCACATCACCGGGTATTATATATGTGGTATAAACATTAATCCTTCCGTCCTGTATCACTACATGACCGTTTGTTGTTGCTTTGAGGCTCATGCCGTCAGCGGTCAGTTGGGTGTTTTTACCCGCTCTAATTGGCAAGTCTCTCCCGGCGCGTGGCAAGAGTTTATTCCCTCTAACCGTGTAACCTGCTTCTCCCTGAGTTGCCGGGGTTTTTGTAGCCAGAACCTGGCCTTCCTTTATATTATGAACCAGGTTTAAATTATAGTAATCAACCCTGCCGTTTTCCAACTCAACAGGTTTAAGAGGCGTTTTTTCAAGGGGAAAACTATAATTTATTTCCGCATCTTTCCCATCTACGGCCGGTTTTCCACGAGCAACAACAACTCTAACATTTGGATTGGCTTCTTGGATAGCCTCGTCCAATTTGGCATAGTCGATTCCGAAAACAACTCCTTCTTTCTCAAGGGCTTTAAGAACTGCTTCCCTGGTAACCGGGTTTCCGTTAATGGGTGGAAAAACGGTGAGATAGGCTTCCATTTCATCCTGGCTGATACCAACAATAACTTCCCCATCTTTTTTTGAAACTTCCTGGGGTGGCGCAATGAGACAACGGGTTGATCTTTCCTGCAACGCTTGGTTTACGGCATTCCAATCTACTCCCGTTACAGACAGGGTGTTGAGTTCCTGTTCCAGATCCGAAAACTTCAATGTACTCAAGGGAGATACGGTTAAATATACACCCTCCGGGGTAAATTCCAATATACGGAATAGATTTGTGTTTTTATACTCCCGTTCATTGTAGCTGGGCATTTCCGTTCCCCTTGTACCCATTTTTCTGTAAATATAACTTCTCCCTTTCCGAGCCTTTTCCTGCTCTCGTTTCTTCTAAGAGGTAGCATATCATACAATCAGGCTCTTTTTCTTCCTGCTTAAGCGCCCTCTTAACCGCAAAATTGCTTTTGTGTGCAACTGTGAAATACGCGATTCCGAAAGCCCCACTACCTGACCAATTTCCTTCAGAGTTAAGCCTTCATAATAGTACAAAGCAATTACCAGCTTTTCTTTTTCTGGAAGTTTCTCAATAGCATCAGCAAGGGTTTGTTTAATTTCTTCAAATTCAAGGTGTGCAAGGGGGTCATCAGCGTTGGGATCTGGTATCAACTCTTCCGGAGACAATCCTTCACTGTCTAAACCAGGTGAACGCCAGCATTCCTCAAGAGACACAAGGGTTAGTGGGGTGACTTCATGCAAAAGCTGGTTCAGGCTTTTTAAATCAAGACCGAGGTGTTCAGCCAGTTCCGGCTCTTCGGGGGGGCGACCCAGTTTCTGTTCCAGATCGGCAAAAGCGCTTTCCAGTTTTCTCGCCTTGGCGCGCACCGATTGTGGTATCCAGTTTAAAGAGCGTAGCCAGTCAAGGATTGCACCTTTTATCCGAGCCAGTGCGAATGTCTCAAACTTGATACCTTTATCCGGATTGAAGCGATCAACCGCATTGATTAAACCGTATACCCCCGCACTGATCAGATCGTCAATCTCTAAATACCCTTTAAGTCCGATTGCCATCCTACCCACCAGATATTTTACAAGAGAAATATAATGAAGAATCAACTGTTCACGGGCTTTCAGATCTTTTTTGTTTTTATAGTTATACCAAAGTAATGTTATTTCCTGTTCCTGAGTATTTAACTCCTTCAATGAGTTAACCTCCGGCAAAATTGATTTCTTGTGCATTACTTGATATTTAGGCGGACTTGCTAACGTAAAAACATCATATAAACTTTTCCCCATGCTCGATGGTTCGAATATATAACTTCCCGGTCGTTGTACACAGTTCAATGGTGCGTCCGTAATTGCCTCCAGTATCCTGAGCGGCCAAAGGAATTTTTTCCTCGGCTAATGCTTTCTTTGTGGCATCGACGTTGCGTTCTCCAATCCGCATGAAGTCTGATGCGCCGGGGAAAACAAACATTTGGGCACCTCCGGCAATTTTTGCTATAATTCTTTCTTTTACTGCACCAAGTTTCAGCATCTCAGAAACCAGAACAGGGACGGCGGTATTGGCAAACTTGGCTTTATTGACGGAATTTCTTGCTTGATTTGAATCGGGTAGCATGATGTGCGCCAGTCCCCCGATTCTCGCACGAGGATCATAAAGGCAGATTCCGACACATGAACCGAGTCCTGCACTAGAAAGGTTAACGGGGGCTTTAGCTACCTTAAGTTCAGCAATTCCGACCTTTAATACTTCCCCCACTAACTGTTCACCCCAAGTGTGTTCAAAATCGTTTCAAGGGATTCAGCTTCGGGCAGAAAAAAAAGATATCCCCCGACATGCTTGGTTGCTTGGAAACGGAGGTCTGTTTTTATGTACAGAACGTGATCGCCCATTATTCCAAGATCATGGAGAACAGCGCCCAGTATCGCCCCGGCCATATCGGCACAGAAACCAGGTACGGAGGGAATGTATTTCAGCGAAGTAATGGTGGCCAGGGCATTTAAAAAGGAACCGGCTAAAATATTTCCCACTTCCATTAAGGCGGAAGATTCGAGCGGATCGAAAGTCTGCCGGGATAGGATGGAATGCTCCTTTAAAAGAATGCAGAGCAACTGTTTGGCATCTTCGACCGGAAACAATAACAATATTTCACCAGGCGCCGAACCTGATATTTTTATATAAATGCTGGCAACGAAGCTTTCCGATCCCCCTACGATTTCAGGAACTTCAGAGAAATGGCGAACATCAATATGGGGAACTCCCATATCTACCCTCTCACCAATGAGCTCGGAAAGCGCAGTGGCAGCATTTCCCGCTCCGATATTGCCTATCTCTCGCAGAGCATCGAGTTGAAAGTTGGTCAGTGATTGAAAATCTTTCACCATCGTTGTATCCCCTTTAATCAAATGTAAACATTCACCATCGGTATAGTTAAAGGGTGCTATCTGGTAAAGAGAAGCCTTACTCTACTTGCATATTCCAGGATAACTGCATATTTTCCGAGGTAGGACATCATGCAGATTGCAGATAAGGTGTCGAAAAAGGTATGGAGGCTTCCCACCCTAAAGAGCAACACTGTTCATTTAAAAGGAGTATTCTTTCAGGAGACCTATGAAACTGCTTCAGCTTTATTGAGGTATAGCAGCGATTCCAGATCCAGCAGCAGGATCAGGCGGTCATGGAGTTTGCCTATTCCCTTTATAAAGGCCACATCGTTCACACTGCCTGCTGATGCGGGTGGTTCCAATGCGCTGCGGGATAAATAAAACACTTCCAAAACTTGATCAACGATTAGGCCAACGGCCATTCCCTGTACTTCAGCAACAATGATCCTGGTTCGATCGGTGTCTTTCCGCTGATCCAATCCTAACCGGTAGTGCAGGTTAACAACCGGAATTACATTCCCCCGGAGGTTGATTACCCCTTCAATAAAAGCAGCGGCGCGCGGTACTCGCGTAATCGGCAGCAGCCTGATAATCTCTTGGACCTGGCTTACTTCAAGCCCATACTCTTCGGCGCCTATCGAGAAAACTACCAACTGCACCTCGTCTTTTGAAATTGTTTTCTCTTCTGACATTTCCCACACCGTCCCTCATTAAACTAAACTAAACTGTTAACGTCAAGAATAAGGGAAACCTGCCCATTTCCTAAAATAGTGGCTCCGGCAATGCCGCGGATTCCGGTTAACAACTGCCCAAGCGACTTGATAACAATTTCTTGCTGGCCTACCAACAGGTCGACCACAAGCCCGACGCGGCGTTCTCCCTTTCTCACAACCACAACAAACAGTTCTCCGTTACTTTTATTGCCAGTAGGAATGTCGAGCAGCCGGTCAAGCCTCAGAAGCGGTAAGACTGTTCCCCGTAAGAGCATAACTTCCTGATTCTTTACAGTCTTGATCTGCTCGGGAAGAATGAAAGTTGTTTCATCAATGGAACTCAAGGGAATTGCGTACTGCTCGCCACCGATACCTACCAGTAGTGCCTGAATAATTGCCAACGTCAAGGGGAGACTGATGATCACTTTCGTTCCGACATTCTTCTTTGTTTCAATTGATATATTTCCATTCAACGACTCGATTTTAGACTTTACAACATCCATTCCAACTCCGCGGCCTGATAAGTCAGTAACCACCTCTGCGGTGCTGAAGCCGGGCTGAAAGATAAGCTTTAGAATCTCGCCTTCATCGGCATATTCTCCTTCTTTTCCGGTTAGCAATCCTTTTTCAACCGCCTTTCTGCGGATCTTCTCAATATCAATACCCCGTCCGTCATCTTCAACCATAATAATTACGTTATTGCCATCGTGACGGGCGGCAAGCCGCAGTAAGGCCGTTTTTTCTTTACCTGCTTTAATCCTCTCATCCGGCTGCTCAATGCCGTGATCGAGGGCGTTCCTGATCAAATGAACAAGGGGATCGCCGATCTCGTCAATAACGGTCCTGTCAAGCTCTGTATCCTGCCCCTCCATGATAAATTGAACCTCTTTATTTAATTCACGGGCAAGGTCCCTGACCATGCGGGGGAACCTGTTAAAGACCTGCTTGATAGGGACCATCCTTACTTTCATCACCAGGTTCTGAAGATCGGTGGTCAACCGGCCCATTTGCTCGATCGCCTCAAGGAGATCCGTGATACGGTGGGTCAATCCGATCTGCTCAAGCCGGGTTTTATTGATTACCAGTTCGCCCACAAGATTCATCAAATTATCAAGACGCCCGATGTCTACCCGAACAGTTCTGAACGCTGCTCCCCCGGCCGAGTCATGCTCGACGGCAGCCTGACCAGCAGACTTTTCCGGCATTGCGGTTTTTTCCGGCTGTGCTGTTTCTGCCCGGTTGCTGTCATCTTCTCCAAGCCGGTCGGCATCAATCGACTGTAAGGACAACACGGAAACCTCGGCAATTTTCTCCAGGCTCTGCAATATTTTCTCGGCAGGTTCCTGGGTAAGAAACACGACTTCGAAACTGTCATCAAATTTTTCCTCTTCTAAATCCTGAGCAGGCGGCTGGCATTTAATGATTTGGCCGTATTCCTCAAGGGCTCGAAACACCATAAAAGCCCGCACCGATTTCATAACCGTTCCGGGAGCCAGTCCAATCTTAATGTAATAAGAGGAATACCGGCTTTTTGCCGCAGCATGCATTACCGATATATCAAATTCATTAAACTCCATCGGCTGTTCCTGCCGTGCTTCTCCCTGTTGCACCCCCTCCTGCGGGTAAGCCGGGGGCTGTCCACCTCTCATCTTGTCGAGCTTTCGCAGATCCTCAATCAGCGGCTGGTAATTGTAACTCTGTTCACCCTGTTCTGTTATGTTTTCTATCATCATGTCCAATGTATCCAGGCACCTAAAGAGGACATCCACGACTTCTGGAGTGACCGCTACCTTGCCCTCTTTAAAAAGCATCAAAGCGCTTTCCATTTCGTGAGTTAACTCGGTAATTCCTTCAAAACCCATGGTCGCCGCCATTCCTTTTAACGTATGAGCGGAACGAAATATTTCATTTAAGACCTTTATATCACCTGGTTCCTTTTCCAAAGCAAGGAGATTCTCATTAAGAGAATCGAGGTGCTCTTTAGCTTCCGCTAAGAACAGATCCATGTATTGAGACACATCCATGATCTCAACCCCCTTAATTCTTTTGCGGGTCCAACAGGCGAACAATCTCTTGCGCTATTAAAGGAAGCGGGACAATATGATCAGCCAAATTTGCTTCGATAACAGCTTTTGGCATCCCATATACAACGGCAGTACTTGCATCTTGTGCGATTATTTTGGCTTGCTTTTCCTTTAAAGCACGAACACCTTCTCTCCCGTCATGTCCCATTCCTGTCATAATAACTCCTATAAAATCACAGCAGTCAATCCTTGCTGCTGATTTCATCAGCACATCCACGGAAGGCCGGTGCCCGTTTACCGGTGCATCCTTGTTCAAACGCAGTAGCAGTTCCGTTTTTTTCGGGGATGAACATTCCAGAACAAGGTGATAATCACCGGGAGCAATATAAGCTGTTCCTGCCACGACCCGCTCTCTATCTTCCGCTTCCTTTACATGGATTTCCGCTATTTGATCAAGACGCTCAGCAAGGGATCTGGTAAACCCTGGTGGCATATGCTGTACAATAACAATTGCAGCCGGTATCTTTTCGGGCAGTTTTGATAGGACAGCATGCAGAGCCTGCGGCCCTCCGGTTGAGGTACCAATCAAAACCAACTTATTTGTCTCCTGTACTTTCCTGGTTGTAACAATACTTTTTGTAAGGCTCTCAGATAGATCACAGTTTGCCACAGGCTCACGCTTGAGCGCCTTGCTAACCTCCACAGTTGCGGCGATTTTGATCTTGCTTATAAGTTCTCCCTTTACCTTTGCCAGATCGAGTGATATAGTGCCGGAAGGCTTGGCAACAAAATCTACAGCACCCTTTTGCAGAGCTCTAATAGTAATCTCGGCATCTGCTTGAGTCAGGCTGCTCAGCATGATCACAGGTAAAGGCTTTTCCTGCATTATTTTTTCGAGGGTGGTCAGACCGTCCATAACCGGCATTTCAATATCAAGTGTTACAACATCAGGATGCAGTTCGTCAATTTTCTTCAAGGCATCAATTCCATTGCGGGCGGTCCCGACTACATTGATTGACGGGTCCGAATTCAGCAGATCGGTGATAACCTTTCTCATGAAAGCAGAATCGTCAACCACGAGCACATTGATTTGCTTATAAATATTCTGCAACTCCCTTCTAAATCAAACCTTTTCTTCTCATATCTCTCTGTAATTCAAAAACATACTGAATAATTTTATCCCGGTCTGATTCATCAATCACCAAAAAATCTATGCCAATCAAATATCTTATCCCGTATTCGTTTCTCGTCTCTTCAACCCGCGCAACTCTTCCCACAACCCGAATATTACCTCTGCGGGGTAGGTCTAATTCAACATCCAAACAGTCTTCCTGGGAAAGCTTAACGGGAGATATGATCATCGCTCCTCCGCCGCTGATATCAAGCGTTTCAGTACAGTAAACATTCGAACTGGTAGGCTGTTTCTTATCGTCTAATATAAGGAAACGGACAGGTATGCTGGTGGAAATTCGTATATATTTTCTTCTCTGGATTTTGGTAATTTCTTGAGGTTTTTGTACTGCAATAAGCGGCAGCTTCTGATAGTTGGTACCAATTACCTTTGTAGTAAAACTATAGCCAGCCGTTTGACCAAAATAACTGACAGTAACGGTGTCACCTACCCTTAAAGGTACAATCACGCCTCTTTTTAAAGGAGCAGCCAGGATTATGGTGTCAGGAAGAATTTCCTCGACCCTGCTGGAATAATTACCGGCGTAATACGAATTCTGGATTTTGATTTCCACTCTTTTATTTATTTTAAGCTCTTCTGCTACCAAGGTCCATCCTCCCTTCCTGAACGCTTCCCCTCCCCTGTAAAAAAGAAATGATTTGTTTAATAAAACTCTGAATGCCGTGCGATGATTCTGGCGGTGTAAAATCGCCGAATGAAGATGCAATTTTAATTATGCTCAGAGAGGCCGGAGCCCGTGGAAACGCGGTAATAAAGGATTGGTTTCTTCGGACCGCTTCCTCCACTGCACGATCAGAGGGAATATAGCCAGCAACATCAATTTCAAACTTCAGGAATTGACTGACGACTTTTGCAAGTTTTTGGGCGACTTCCCGGCCTTCCTGCTCGCTCCTTACCATGTTGACGATTAACCTCAAGCGACCTTTACCATGATGCTTTTTAAACACTTTAATCAGGCCGTAAGCATCTGCAATGGCGGTCGGTTCAGGGGTAGTAACCAACAGAATGTCCTCCGCCGCCAGAATAAAAGCCATTACCTGCCTGGATATACCGGCACCAGTATCAATAATAAGATAATCAAAGCTATGCTCAAGGATAGCAATCTCATCAAGTAGCTTGGTCAAAACCATCGAATCAAGATTCGCCAGTTCTTCAATCCCCGATGCACTAGGTATTATTTTGAGGCCTTCGGGACCCTCATGAATAATATCCCTGATTGTCTTTTCTCCACGGATAACATGAGATAGATTATGCTTTGGTACAATCCCCAGAATCACATCAACATTTGCCAATCCCATGTCCGCGTCCATCAAAATGACGCGATATTTCTGCATTGCAAAGGCCAGAGATAACGCCAAAGCGAGGTTGGTTTTACCAACCCCTCCCTTTCCGCTTGTCACTGTGATCACTCGACAGGGCGTAGGGGCGCTAAATATTTGCTTGTGGATTTTCTCCTGAAGAGACTTCGCAAGTAATCTTAACTTTTCGGCCTGATCGTTCATCTCTTACTCACCTGGAGGAGCAATTTAGCAATTTTATCAGGATCCGGGACCTCAATATCGTCAGGTACATTTTGCCCGGTGGTAATATAAGCCACTGCCTTGCGTGTTTTACTGACAATGTTCAAGATGGCACCGTAATGTTGGGTCTCATCAAGCTTTGTAAAAACCAGCTGTTTAATCGGGAGTTGGCTGAAGCGCATTACGGTTTCCATTAAATCGGCATATTTCGTCGTCGCGCCCAGCACAAGAAAGATCTCCACGTCGCTGCAGGGTTCGAGGAATGATTTAAGTTCAGTCATTTGCAACTCATTCAGGGGACTTCTCCCCGCCGTGTCAATCAGGATCAGGTCCTTATCCTGATGTTTCTTTAATGCATCCTCTAGTTCGCCGGGTGTGTAAGCAACCTCAAGGGGCACCGAGATAATGTCCGCATAGGTTTTTAATTGATCAACTGCGGCAATGCGGTATGTGTCGACGGTTGCAAGGGCAACACGCTTTTTTTCCAAGATCGCAAAGATTGCTGCAAGCTTGGCGATTGTTGTGGTCTTGCCTACGCCAGTAGGGCCAACCAGTGCTATCCGCTTTTTTTCATTCCCCTTTTTAAAAACAATTGGTCTGGTACGAATGCGCTCCACGATCAGTTTTGCAACTGTTCGGGATATCTCGTCATAGTCCTGCCAAAGAGAAGGGGTTATCGATTCAAGGGCGTCAGAAATGATTTTACGGGCAAGCTTTTCCTCCACCTCGTTTTCTATCAGGATCTTGTATATGCGCTGAAAGTTTTTCGGATAAGTGATAGCCGTAGCTGTACTGTTTTCTAAGTCGTCGAGCATCTCCCCGAGCAGTGCTTTCAGTTCATTGATTTCCTTTTTAACATCCATCTCCACTGCTGTTTTTGATGCAGCAGAAGCAATGGCGTTAACAGGTGGAACTGACAGATTGGCTTGAGGCTTAGGAGGTCGAACATCCTCATCAACGGCTGCTGTTACTTCAACCATGTAATGTCCGAACAAGCCAAGTAAACCGCCCTCGCGGAATCTCCGGGTTTGCAGGATAATGGCATCGTTACCCATAACGGACTTGACTTTTGCCAGGGCTTCCTGCATATCGTTAGCAACAAAACGCCTAATCTTCAAGCATGCTCACCATCCCAACGGATTCCACCTGTATATTTGGCTGCAGTTCATTAAAGGAAAGAACTACGAGACCTGGCAAGATTCTTTCAGTTAATCGCTTAAGGTGCAACCTCAATACTGGTGCGCACAAAATGATAGGTTGATGCCCCGCTTCCATCATTCGTTGCGCGCCTTCTTTTAATTTTCCTAGAAGACGCTGTGCCTTTTGCGGTTCCAGCACAAGGTACGAACCCTGTTCACCCTTCTGTATCCCTTCCTTTAAAAACTGTTCTATTTCAGGGTCCAGTGTTAATACGCAGAGCTTGTTATCTTCTAAATACTGGCTGACAATTTGTCTTCCAAGGGCTTGACGTATATATTCGGTAAGGAGATCCAGATCCCTTGTCAACCTTGCACAATCTGCCAGGGTCTCCAGAATAGTAACCAAATCTCGAATCGAAACCCTCTCCCGCAGGAGGTTACCTAGGACTTTCTGAATTTCTCCCAGGCTGATCAGATCAGGGGAAAGTTCATTTATCACTGCCGGGTTAGTCTTTTTAATATGGTCAATAAAATTCTGAACATCCTGCCTGGTGAGCAGTTCATGGGCATATTTTTTAATTACTTCGGTGAGGTGAGTGGCAATCACAGATGTTGGGTCAACAACCGTAAATCCGGCAAGTTCCGCATCTTCCTTGCAGTGCGCCGGAATCCAGAGGGCGGGCAAACCAAAAGTGGGTTCTTGTGTTGGTATTCCCTCAAGCTTGTCCTGAACATCCGGGCCAAGTGCCAGGAAGTGATCCAGCATCAGGTCGCCGCGAGCCACCTCCACCCCTTTTATCTTGATCACGTAGGAATTGGGATTTAACTGCATATTATCCCTTAGACGTACCGGAGGAACAATAAACCCCAGCTCGAGGGCGCACTGGCGCCTGATCATCACCACCCTGTCCAGGAGATCACCTCCCTGTTTAGCGTCGACAAGAGGTATCAAGTTGTACCCGAGCTCGATTTCAAGGGGATCAACCTGGACGAGGGATAAAATATGCTCCGGTTTTTTTGACTCTTCCAATTCTTGTGCCCGCTGCCTTTCCTCTTCTTTAAGTTTGTTTTCTTTAGAGGAACGGTTCAGAGAATAAGCCAAACCGCCTAGCAGGCCGGACATGATAATAATAGGCACAGGTGGCAGGCCAAGAAAAGCCAGTATTAAAAGTATCCCACCGGCCACGCCAAGGGCTTTTGGATAGCTAAACAGTTGTTTGGAAAGATCAAAACCAAAGCTGGCTTCCGAAGCAGCACGGGTTACAATGATACCTGCCGATGTAGAGATCAACAGGGCCGGTATCTGCGTGACGAGACCGTCTCCAACGGTCAGAAGCGTATAGGTCTGAAGCGCCTCTTGAAAGGACATTCCCTTTTGTACTAAGCCGATAATAAATCCGCCCAGGATATTGATAACAATAATCACCAATGCAGCAATGGCATCTCCCCGGACGAACTTGCTGGCACCGTCCATGGCGCCGTAAAAATCGGCCTCTTGCTGGATTTTTCTTCGTCTTTTCTTTGCTTCTGCTTCAGTAATGATACCTGCGTTGAGATCGGCATCGATACTCATCTGTTTGCCAGGCATGGCGTCCAGGGTGAAACGGGCGGCAACTTCTGAAACCCGCTCTGCACCCCTTGTTATTACGATAAACTGGATCACCACTAATATTAAGAAAATAACAAAGCCAACCGCCGGGTTTCCCCCTATAACAAAGCCACCAAATTTCTGGACCACTTCACCGGCATAGGCATACAGGAGTATTAACCGGGCCGTGGATATATTTAAACAGAGCCTGAACAAAGTCATAATCAGAAGAAGCGACGGGAACACGGAAAACTCCAGGGCCTCCTGGGTGAAAAGAGAAACCAGCAAAATAAGAAGGGACAGAGTGATATTCAGAATAAGAAGAAAACTCAAGAGGTCAGGCGGAACCGGAACAATCATCATCACAACCGACAGGATGACGGCAACCGCAACGGTGATATCACTATATCTAAAATAATTTCCGCTAACCGGTACACTGGCCAACCTAGCTCACCCCCCTTTCGCGGAAGTACCCCTGACGGAGCCTGTAAACGAAGGCTAAGACGTGTGCCACTGCTTCATAAAGCTCCGGGGGAATCATCTGTCCAATCTCTACGGTCTTATACAGGGTTTGGGCGAGAGGCGGGTCTTCGAAAATGGTTATGTTGTTATCTCTGGCAACCTCCCTGATTCGCAATGCCAATTCGTCCACCCCCTTTGCGATGACAACCGGGGCTTTCATTTCGTCTGGTACATACTTAAGCGCTACTGCATAATGGGTTGGGTTTGTAATAACAACATCAGCTTTCGGAAGCTCCTGCATCATCCGGTGGAGTGAAATCTGTCTTTGAAGCTGCCTTATTTTAGCCTTTACCTGAGGGTCCCCCTCGTACTGACGGTACTCTTCCTTCAATTCCTGTTTTGTCATTCTGATCGATTTTTCATATTCCCAATATTGAAAGAGGTAATCAACAATTGCAAGGACCAGGAGAAGAATGCCGATCCGTAAGATAATGGTGCTGCTCAATTCCCCGATCTCCCCGACGGCCCGGGCTACGCTCATATCCAGCAGCCCGGGAAATAAGTCCAGATTGCCCCTCACGGTGGTATAGGCGAAATACCCGACCATCCCCATTTTTATAACTGCTTTAACGAGTTCCATAACAGCACGCCGGGAGAAGATTCTTTTAAAACCCTCGACCGGGTTCAGACGATCAAATCTCGGCGTAAGCGGATGGCCTGTAAAAAGCACTCCCACCTGCAGGTAGTTCGCCACCAGCCCTGCTCCCAGGGCAATACCCATTATGGGGAGGCAGATCTGAAAGAACGCAATAAAAGTGAACAGGATGATGCTGTACAGGTTTTTCATTCCAAGATCCTGCCTGCCCAACTCGCCGAGAATTTGACTGGTGAAATTTCCTATTTGAATCCCCAACCAGGGGCTGAATGTTTTCAAGAAGAAAAAGGTGCACAAGAGGATTACAGCCGAATTGATTTCCATGCTGCGTACTACCTGTCCTCTTCTGCGAGCCTCTTCCCGCCGGCGAGGAGTTGCTTTTTCAGTTCGATCCTCAGCAAACAGCTGCAGGTTTAGCCTTTCAAGACCCTCTACCAAAAACGTCACCTTCTCATGATGATCAGCAGCCTGTTCAAATCTTCAAACAGCCCTGTAAAGATCCAATAAAATATCCAGATAAACAGCGGCATCATCAGCATCAACATTCCCAAACCGACGCCGATCTTTAACGGCAATCCCACAAGAAAAACATTCATTTGGGGCACTGTACGGGCGATGATGCCCATCGCCAGGTCGGCTATAAAAAGAGCCCCGAGAACTGGAAGTGCTATTTTTAAGGCAGAAATGAACATTTCACCCGCCAGCGAAAAAATAAAGGAGTAGAATCCTCCGCTGATGTGAATATTGCCGATCGGCAGGAAGTCGTAGCTGCGTTCAAGGGCCAGCAGAAGATAATGATGCCCGTTAATCGCCAGAAAAAAGAGCAGGGCAAGCAGGTTTTTAAAATTTCCCAGGATGGGAACCTGGATCCCGTACTGAGGATCAATCACATTTACGATGCCAAAACCGATCTGCATATCCATCATCTGCCCGGCAAACTGAAAAATCGCAAAGGTGATCTGGGTAAGGAACCCCATGATTGCTCCTATTAAAAATTCTCCGCCGAACTGCAACAGATAGCCGATTAAATCCCCTGAAACCGCAGCTGTATTACGCGGGTAAACCATAAAAATAAGATAACTAAACAGTGCTGCCAGCCATATTTTCGCCTGCAGCAAGAAATTCCTGCTGCTGAAGGGAACCGCAGTCAGAAAGAACCCGGCCACCCTACCGAACACCAGAAAAAAGAGATCGATATGCTGAAAAACATAGTTCGTGAAAGCCATGGGAGCCAGATTCTAACCTCCTATCAGGCGCGGGAGATTCAGGTACAGGCCCTGGGTAAAAGAAACCAGTATTTTTAACATCCACGGTGCGAAGATAACAGCAGTTACGAGCACTGCTATGATCTTCGGTATAAAGCTCAACGTCTGCTCCTGAATCTGGGTAGTAGCCTGAAAAATGCTGACGAGCAAACCCACCAGCAGACTCGCTCCCAGCAGCGGGGCAGAGACCAGAAGAATTGCGTATAAGGCCTCACGTCCCAGGGTAATAATATACTGCTCTGTCATTTCACGACTCCTTAATGGAAACTCATTATTAAAGAGCGAACAAGCAAGTTCCAGCCGTCCACCATGATAAACAAAAGAATCTTTAAAGGTAAAGAGATCATCATGGGAGGCAGCATAAGCATACCCATTGACATCAAAGTGCTGGCAACTATCATATCGATAACTAAAAAAGGAATGAAAAGTACAAATCCCATTTGAAAGGCTGTTTTCAACTCACTTATCGAAAACGCCGGAATCAAGACGTAATTGGGAATGTCATTGTAATTATGCGGCCTGGGAATATGAGCCAGTGATACAAAAAGGGCAAGATCCTTTTCCCTGGTCTGTTTGAACATAAACGACCGGATAGGTTCCATCCCGCGCCGGAAGGCCTCTTCCTGTGTTATCTGGCCTTTTAAATAGGGCTGCAATGCATCACTGTTGACCGTCTGCCAGGTGGGTGCCATCACGAAAAAGGTAAGAAATAAAGCCAGCCCAATCAGTACCTGGTTGGGGGGCATTTGCTGAGTTGCAAGAGCACTCCGCATAAAGGAAAGGACGACAATGATGCGCGTGAAGGATGTCATCATGATCAGGATTGCAGGAGCGAGAGACAATAACGTAATAAGCAGAAGTATTTGCAGACTCTGAGATACTTCTTCCGGTTTCTGGGCAGTGTCAATGCCGATATTCAAGCGCGGGACGGGAACGGGTTGCGCACTGGCATGCCGGATGAAAACGAAATAGCAGACAAAGCCAAGCAGTACGGTGACGGTGATCAGGATGCCGACAGCCTTCTTCCTCTCCCTCATCCTTTATTCTCCCTCTCTGGCATCAAAAGGATCGTCCTTTTTTTCAATAAACATTTGCTGGAACGGTTTCCTCCAAAGTTTAGGCAAAATTCCGCCTTTCCACGGAGAAATACCGGTTTCCAGGCTTTCTTCTAAAATTGCCGCTACTTGTGAAGTTTCTTCAATTTCCAGAAGTTTCGAGATGCTGTGATCCGTAACCCCCAGTACATATATCCTTCCGGCAATTTCCGACAGCAGTAATGCCTTGTTGGGACCAATACCAACCTGATCTATGATTCTAATCCAGCGTCCAGTTTGCGTAATGAAGGCCCGTTTCTGTAAAAACTTGATGCCTATAATAGCCAGCCCAATCACAACTATTAAACTGATGATCAAACGGAATAGAAGCCCACCAATACTTGGTGGTGCCACAGGTTCCGGTTCCTGGTATTCCAAATTAGTTAAAGGAGCGGCCCAGGCCGGGGGTGCGATAATAAGGAGTATCAGGTATGTTTCCACGATTTTTAACAGGTTTTTTAGTGCTGAAGTTGTCATAACCAAGTGGCCCCCCGGTTATCCCAATACCTTAGCGACTGCTTCCAATACCCTGTCGGGTTGAAAGGGTTTTACAATGAAATCCTTCGCGCCTGCTTGAATCGAGTCGATGACCATCGCCTGCTGGCCCATGGCGCTGCACATGATGATCTTCGCATTAGAATCTATTGCACAGATTTCTTTTACAGCCGTGATACCATCCTTCTCTGGCATGGTGATATCCATCGTCACCAGATCGGGACGCAATTCTTTAAACTTTTCTACGGCAACTGCTCCGTTTTCAGCCTCACCGGCTACGATATAGCCGTTCTTGGTCAGGATGTCTTTCAGCATCATACGCATAAAAGCTGCGTCATCAACAATTAAAATACGCTTACCCAATATATCTCCCTCCCGAATTACTACTGAAGCTTATCAAGCCGCTCAGCGGAGCTTAAGATTTCGGTTATGCGCACCCCATAGTTCTCATCTATTACTACGACCTCTCCTTTGGCGATAGGTTTGCCGTTAACCAGAACATCGACAGGTTCCCCGGCAAGCTTTTCCAGCTCAACGATCGACCCCGGCCCCAGTTCAAGTATTTCCTTGATGGTCTTGTGCGTTCTCCCCAATTCCACCGAAAACTGCAGCGACACGTCTAAGATCAATGTTAAATTCGCAGTCTCTTTAGGTTGTGACGTAATAGTATCAAATGGAACAAACTGTACCGGTTGGATTTGGACTCCCTCATCGGCACTTACCGGTTGAGATCTAACCTGAGGAGGTGGTTCCTTTGATGCAACCCTTGTTAATTCCTCTTGTGCAGGAGAAGGGCTTTCTTCTAACTGACCAAGCAGCCCCCGGCTGATCTCCTTGGCAAAACTCACGGGTAAAAGCTGCATCATCTCGCTGTCGACCAGGTCCTCAATAAACATCTTGAAGGTTACCAGTATTAATCTTTCATCTCCATTATCCAACCCATCAATCTGTTCTTCGGCTAAATTAACTAATCTCAACGAGGGGGGCGAGATGTTGACGGTTTTATTGAAAATCGTTGACATCGAGGTTGAAGCAGAGCCCATCATCTGGTTCATCGCTTCACTGATTGCGCTGAGATGAAGCTCATTCAACTCCTTTGGAGGGTCGCTCCCGTTTCCCCCCATCATAAGATCAACAATCACAGCAGCGTCATGCTCTTTAATGACAAAAAGATTCTCGCCTATTAAACCAGAGGTATACCGAACATTAACTACAACGTAAGGCATAGGATAATCCACTTGGAACTGGCTGCGTGTTGTAATCTTGACACGGGGCGTGGTTATCTCAACCTTTTTCCCGATTAAATTGGAAAGAGTCGTAGCAGCCGTCCCCATTGAGATGTTACAGATTTCGCCGATAGTATCTTTTTCCAGGTCCGAGATCGTAGTTGTGTCTTGAGACTTGCCGCTCTCTCCCTTAAGCAGAAGGTCTATCTCTTCTTGTGATAAAATGTTTTCACTCAGGCCAGGTCTCCCCCTTTCATTTGAAAACCGGTGATTTGAATTGCCAACCTCTTATTTAAAATGCCGGGTTTCGCATAAAACTTCTGGGAATTCCCTATAAGCACATCTAAATCCTGTTCGACCTTCTTATCTAAAGGGACAACATCACCAACCTGAAGATCAAGGAGTTCTCTCACGGTGATGGTTGTAGTCCCCAAGAGCACGTGAAGAGGTATTCGTGCTGTTTCTATTCGCTTCTGTAAAGAAAGACGGTGAGCCGGGTTTTGTTCGCTCGACGTCCTGGCAAACCAGAAGTGCAGGCTCAGCTTGTCGATAACAGGCTCCAGCACTATATAAGGGAGACAGAAGTTGATCATTCCTTCAATCTCTCCAATCTTCGTCTCCAGAGAAATCAAAATCACCATTTCCATCGGGGAGACTATTTGAGCGAACTGGGGGTTGGATTCAATAAACTCCACCTTTGGATTGAGTTTAGTGATGTTTTCCCAGGCTTCGCTTAAAAGATCCAGCATTCGCTGGCTCACCCGTTCTATAATGGCACGCTCTATTTCCGTTAAGGCACGGGTTTTGTTCGGCACCCCCCCGGAACCGCCGAAAAGCCGGTCAATCATTCCAAAGGCAAGAGGAGCCTGAATCTCGAAGATCCCGTTCCCCTCGAGAGGGGCCATATTGAAGATGACGATAATTGAAGGATCGGGAAGCGAACGGATGAATTCGTCGTACGTCAGCTGTTCCACCGACAGCACAGACATCTGGACTATGTTCCTTAGCTGTGCGGACAGAAAGGTAGCTAACGTCCTGGCATAGTTTTCATAAATAACCTGCATGCTGTTCATCTGTTCCTTGGAGAACTTGTTCGGCCTCCGGAAGTCATACGTTCTAACCTTTTTAGTTTTTTCTTCTTCTTTTAATTCGTTCGGGTTTACCTCTCCCGACGTGAGGGCGGCAAGCAATGCGTCGATTTCCGATTGGGATAAAATATCTGTCATCATAACCACTCCCGCAGGAACTTACTGCATGACCAGATCCGAGAAATAGATGTTCTTAATCTTGCCTTTTGTTAGATAGCGGTTCAGGTCATTCAACATTTCGGTTTTCAATGCGGTGCGCTGCTCCGCACCCAGTTCGTCGCTCGTTCTACTGTTCAAAAAGTAGAGCATCCGATCCTGCAGCACCGGTAATTTTTCCGTGATTTCCTTTTCCAAAGACTTGTCGCTTAATTCGAAAACAATTTTTATCTTGATGAATTTTTTTTCCCCGCCCGGCGCCAGATTCGTCGCGTATTCGCCGGCATCGAAGAGAGGGCCTACTTGGGAAATTTCGCTTTTAGCGGTTCCCGAGCCGCGCGCAGCAGCAATATTATTTGAATTCCTGACAACAAACAAAGCCACTAAGAGCGCCGCCACGGCACAGATGACAACGGCCGCCACCCCCACCACCAGAATCCTTTGATCGATGACAATACCCTGCTTGAGCTGCTTCTGGGTTTCCCCGCCGGATGCTTCCGGAGCCATGAACTCTACCTCCCGTCAACCAAAATTGTTTTCTCTCAATGATCGGCCAAATCCCCGGCCTCCGCCTCCTGCCCGCTTTCCCCGCCTTCCCTGCGCGGACCCTGCGCAATTAACCGGCGAAAATCTATAATGCGCCTGATTATCTCTGCAACATCTTCCTTTACCACGATCTTTTTGCTGGTGGTGAGCGAGAGGACGGTATCGGGCGTTTCCTCGATGAATTCGATCAGATCGGAGTTGACGTAAAACCCTTCTCCGTTTAACCGGGTAACTTTAATCATTTTTTCTCACCCGCTTTCCTGTAGGTAGGGGCGGGCCCGCTTTCCGGCGGGCCGCATCCCCAAACTCCAACCGTTTACACTAGCGCTTCAGGTTAACAAGGTCCTGAAGCATTTCATCAGAAGCCGTGATCACCCGGGAGTTCGCCTGGAATCCCCGCTGGGTGGTGATCATGTCGGTGAACTCCGAAGATAAATCAACATTGGACATTTCTAACGTTCCCGGTTTCACGGTGCCGAAGCCGCTACTTCCCGGTGGTTTGGCGCCAACGGGTTCAGCATTGCTCGATTTAGAAAAGAGAGAATTTCCCTCTTTCACCAGTCCAGCCGGATTGACGAAGCGCTCAAGGGCGATCTGGGCGAGAATCCGGCTAGTTCCGTTGGAAAAGACCCCGACGATATTTCCCGCCTGATCGATTGTCAGTGTATCGAGCGTTCCCGAGGGATAACCGTCTTGAGACTGTACTGCTGCGGTGGTTTCCGCGGCATATTGTGTCATGCCAGAAAAATTCAGGTTAATAGTTATATCATTACCACCGCTAACAGGAGAGTATGTGACAGTGCCTGATGATAACGTACTTGTTGGCTTACCGGTATCAGGATCAAAAGATATCACAGTATCTGTTGGAGTATTTTTAGTAACACCATTTGCATCAATAATCGAAGCGCTCCATGTCCACTCATTGGGATTATTGGGATTATTCCCCTTTGTAAATGTTATTTTCAGCTGATATGGATGGCCTTGTGTATCGTATACGGTTTTCTCCACAGTGATAGTTTTATTTTGCGCCAGACCGGCATCGAGATTTCCGGTTAAAGTGACTGTCTCGGTTTTTTTGGGCGGTTGTGATACGGACCAGTCGACTTTAATCGGCTGCAGTTGCATATTATAATCAATTTTCCCTGTGTCGTCAGCCAGCCAGCCCATAACGTGCAACCCGTTCAGGTTGCTGACAAGGTTACCGGCGTTGTCGAAGTCAAAGGAACCGGCCCTGGTATAGAACTCCCTGCCTCCTGCTTTCTCGGCCAGGATGAAGAACCCATCCCCGTTGATCCCCAGATCGGTATTTTTACCTGTATCCTGAAGGCTGGTAGCTCCGAAGTCGGTATCGATACTGCCTATCGTTACTCCCAAACCCATCTGCATCGGATTGGTTCCGCCCCGTCCCCCTTCTATCGGGCGGCTTGCCCCCCTGATGGTCTGGTTGAGCATGTCCTGAAAGGTGACCCGGCTCTTCTTGAAGCCCGGGGTGTTGACATTGGCAATGTTGTTGCCGATCACATCCATCCGCTGCTGGTGGGCCTTCAGGCCCGAAACAGCGGAAAAAAGAGAACGCATCATTTTTGTCTTGACCTCCTTTTTTCGGGTGGTTTACTTCCATCGTTCTGTAAACCGGGGCCCCCTCGGAGAGGTCCGGCCCCATCAGCCCTTTAAATAATCACGGCACTGTCGATATTGGTAAAGACGTTCCCCCGCAGGCTTGATTCATCCACGGCTGTGACCACGGTGCGGTTCTTGACGCTCACCACAAAGGCGAGATTGTCCACCAGGATCAGGGAATCCCTCGCCCCTTTGGCCGCCGCCTTATCCACCGCCTCCTGGATGCGCTGCAGCCGCCCTGAATCCAGGGGGATTCCCCGCCGGGCGATTCTCTCCTGGGCGTGCCGGGAAAACTTCAGCGACTGCCGGGAGAGGATCTCCGCAAAGGATATTTCCTTATTTGTTTCCTTCTGCTTCCCGGCCTGGCCAACCTGCGCAGGAGGCAGGACCGGCTGCGGGAAATAGACCCGTTCGGTCATCACGCACCACCCTGCCCGCCGGATACCGTTGCCCTGTAAACCCAATCGAGGGGAATCTCATGCTCCGCGCAGCTCAGCCAGATCTCCCCGTCCTTCTGGTAATACCCCTTGACCAGATCCCTGTATGTTTCATTCGTTTCCGGGTTCCTGGCCTCGACTTCCCGCCCCAGCAAGCTCGCTGCATAGAGCAGGTCCTGCCTGCCCTTATTCTGCTCCTGGAGTTCAACCAGTTGGTTGACATTTTTGTTTAGCTCCTGCAGTTGTTCGAGGGATGTCAGCTGGGCCATCTGGGCGATAAATTCCGTATTTTGCACCGGCGACAGGGGATCCTGCTGCTTCAGCTGCGTGATCAAAAGCTTCAGGAATTCATCCTTGCCTAATGATTTCTGGGATGCAACCGTTGCTTGCTGAGTTGTCGAACCGGTTACCATACCAACCGTTGTCATTTGACCACCTCCTAAACAAGATAATCAACAGCTCCTTTCACTCCGGGATAACTCGCCGCCACCGGTTCCCCCGGCCCTTCCTGTCCGGAGGATTCTCCGGTAAAGGCATATGGGTTCGGCCGCAGCGAGCCATTTCCTTCGTATTGGGCATGGGCAAATCCCCCGGAATGGGCCTGGGCATCCACCGAGACGCTTACCTGGTGCCAGGAAATCCCTCTCTCCGACAGGGCATGCTGCAGCTCCGGGAGTCGGGCCTCAATCAGGTTTGCCACGGCGGCATTTTCAGCCGTAAAGCGGGCGTGCACCAGACCATGCTCGACGCTGATCGTCAGCTTTAAATTCCCCAGGAATTCCGGCTTCAACTGCAGCTTGAGAGATGCCACGCCTCTGCCAACAAAAAGGTGCGCCTTATCCACCACCTGTTTGATTACTTCCCTTGCAGCAGCCTCCTCCGGCCGGCCGTCCATCAGCTTCGGCGGGGAAAAAGGATCAAGCTGTGTGAATCCCCGATGACTGGCCGGAAGTGCGCTGTTCTCGACAGGATCCCCACTAGCCTTTAGCGGCAGCCGGGTCTCTGCCTTTAAAACCTGCTGCTCGGCTACATCCTCGATAAAAACCGGCCTATCGGGCTGGTGCTGAACTTTTGCATTTTCTGCTGCTTTTTCCTGCAATCCTTTTTGATGACCAGGTGCAAATTTCGCCTGAGGGCTGTAAGCCTGCGACTTTTCCGGTTGAATCCCGGTGCTTTTTGGATCGCAAACAGGCCGGTCTTCCCTACCTTGAAACGGTTGGTTCTGTAAGGGAGGGGTGTTGCTTTCCCCGGGGACTGTTGTACCTGTCATCACAGTGGGTAGATTCCCCGCCTTGCCGGTATCCTGCCCACCTCCTGTTAGACCGGAGATTTCCGCTGAGCCCGGTTGACTTCCGGCCACGAGGTCCGATAATCGCTTGAATGTTTTTGTGACGGATACTTGAGCGATATCAACACTACTATCCTGATTTAAGGATTGCCCAATTTGTTCCTCCAGGCCAGGAAAAAGTGCTGCAAATTGAGGGCCGGGCATATCGGCCTGTGATACATTTTGGAGCCGACGGCTTTCTGCATTCACCGGCTGGAGTGCCTGTCCGGGAAGCGCATCCCCTTGGGGGAGGACACCCTGGGAGCAGTTCTGCCCAAAGGGAATCAAAACGCCTAAGGCGCCTGCTTCCTGAACAGAAGCGTCACTGCTTTTTTCTTTTACATCCTGATCAGGAAGAGTTGGTGAGTTTGTTTGCTGCGGGCCAAACTGGCCAAGGGGCATCCCCGTCTTTGCCGTTTCTCCCTGGTTCCGGGCATCCGCCAACAGGGCAAGGATCAGCCTGAAAAAAAGAGTGTCTACAGCGGCGCTCTGGCCGTTGTCGCCCCCAACAGGACTATTTGTGGCGTTATTGGGGAATTGTAAAGGTGCTACGGGTTCGGCATTCAAATCGTATCACCTCCTTTCCTTGCAGGTCTGGGATATCACTGGGTACCGGCCGGGCTTCCACTGCTGGCAATCAATTCTATCAACCTGGCCGCCTGAGCCGGTTCCATAGCTGCCAGGATCTGAGCCGCCTGTTCTTTATCCATTACCTTTAAAATATCCGCCACCAGCTGGGGATCCAGGTTTTTCAGGATGGCAACCGCAGCCGCCGGCTTCATGCCGGAATAGTAGGCGGCAAGATCACGGTAAAGTTTCGTTTTATCCTCCGGTTTGGCCGTTGCCCCTGCAGGAGCGGTATTTAATGTTCCCTGGCTCAGCTTCTGGCTCAGTTCCCTTTCCAGTTCTGCGACCTGTTTTTTCAGCTGCTGGTTTTCTTTTCTCAAGGACGCCACGTCCGCAGGGGAATTGCCAGCCTGTTTCTTCTGGCTGGTCTTGCCGATAAACCTGTTTACAACCGGAATCTTGGCCGCTATGCCCTTTGGATCAATCCACCCGGTGGTGGATGCGGCCACAATTCCACCGATTAAAATAATTATCAGGCTTGCAATAACTATTTTCCCAGAACCGGGAGCAGCCTTCATTTCAAACTGGTTCCTCCTGCTGTCTGAAAAAACGGATTAACCCCACTTCATCGAGGTTTTTTTGTTCTTCACGGAGAAATTCCCGGTAGTAAGCCGACCACAGCCGGTCATAAAAACGCTCCAACAATTTTCTGTCTTTTTGTACATTGACAAATTCCTGCTGTCGCCTTAAGAGCTCAGCCCTCGCTTCCTCCAGGACCGCAGCCTGCCGGACCTGCTGTTCCTTTTGTACCCGAAGATAATATTCACTCATCGTGATAAGATCAAGGTCGAGGCCGCCCTGGCGCGCTTCCCTCATTCGTGCCAGCGCATTTCCCAACTCTTTTTGGATGGACCGCATAACATCTTCCTGTTTCTGGTATAACTGCTGCGCCCGGGCCAGATTGATACGCCGCATGCTTTCTTCCTGTTGTTTTAAATTCAGGTATTTCTGCAGCCGGAAACGGAACCGCTTCAGGGCAACCACCTCCTAACAGCAGGCAGAGAGTTGTTCAACCGTTTCTTTAAAACTGTAACAGTCATGGACGTCCTGCCGGAGAAAAGCCCGGCATCCCTCAATCAAATTAACCGCCTCGTCAATTCTGGGATTTGACCCCGTTTTATAAGCCCCGATTTCGATCAGATCCCTGGCTTCACGATAAGTAGCAAGAATGCTTTTAAAACGAGCTGCTTTAGCCTGATGCTCCGGGGTAACGATATCCAGCATCACGCGGCTGACCGAATTGAGAACATCAATGGCAGGATAATGGTTTTGGGCGGCCAGTTCCCGGGACAGGACGATGTGGCCGTCCAAAGTGCCCCGAACGGCATCTGTTACCGGCTCGTTGAGATCGTCACCGTCCACCAGCACAGTATATAGCCCTGTGATCGTCCCTCTTTTTGAAGTGCCGGCCCGTTCGAGCAGTTTGGGTAGCAGAGCAAAAACCGACGGCGTATAGCCCCGCGTGGCGGGTGGCTCACCCACGGCCAGGCCCACTTCCCGTTGGGCCATAGCAAACCTCGTCACAGAATCCATCATCAACAAGACGTCTTTTCCCTGATCTCGAAAATATTCAGCGATTGTCGTTGCTACCAGGGCTCCTTTTAAACGCACCAGGGCGGGCTGGTCCGAGGTGGCGGCCACGACAACGGAGCGCTGCAGCCCCTCTGTACCCAGGTCCTTTTCAATAAATTCCCTCACCTCACGCCCGCGCTCGCCGATCAGAGCAATCACATTGATGTCAGCCTTCGTGTTGCGGGCAATCATACCCAGCAGTACGCTTTTCCCCACGCCGCTCCCCGCAAAGATCCCCAGGCGCTGCCCTTTTCCACAGGTAAGGAGCCCGTCTATTGCCTTGATACCCAGGGGCAGGACCTCCTGGATCCTTTTTCTCTCGAGGGGGTTGCGGGCTTCCGCGGTTACAGGGAACCAGTCGGTAAACTCGACCGGGCCTTTGCCATCCATGGGTTTCCCCAGCCCGTCAAGAACCCGCCCAACCAGCTCCGGGCCAACTCCAATTTTAAAGACATCACCCGTTGCCACCACCCGGCAGCCCGGTCCCACACCCCGGATCTCACCCAGCGGCATAAGAATCGACCGCCTTTCCCGGAAACCGACAATTTCGGCTCTGATACGGCCCTCCGGAGTGATCAGGTAACACAGTTCACCGACGTTTCCCCGGGGGCCTTCGGATTCGATGGTCAGCCCGATAATCTGCCCGACCCTGCCCCAATATTTGATGGGTTCATGCCCCCTTAAACGACGGTAATATTTTTCCAGGTTAATCATTCAGGGAGCACCTCTAATAGCTCATGGGCGACCTCCTTCAGCTGGCCGTCCACCGTCCCGTCTACCATCCCATATGGGGTTTCGGCAACGCACCCCCTCTGGATGCTGTTGTCAACCTCCACCTGAACCTTCCTTTCCCCGGCTTCTTCCAGCATGGCGACGACCTCCTCATAATCACCTGGGTGCACTTTCAGGACCACATCACCCGTTTCCAGCGCCCTATCAAGGGTGGCCCGGATGAGATTTCTGATCTGCCCGGGGTAAAGTTTCAATTCTGCGTGAACGATCTGCCTGGCGATGTAGATGGCCAGCTGCAGCAGCTTCGGCTCCATCTCCTTGATTAAATTCCGTCTTTCCTCATCCAGTGCGGCGCGGGCCGCAGCCACCTCCCGCAGCAGCTCTTCCCTCTCTCCGGCAAGCGCCTTTTGCCCTGCAGCAAACCCTTCCTCATAGCCCGCCCTTTCTGCTTCCTGCTTTAAGCGCTCCAGTTCTGCGCGCCCTTCTTCAACAATCTTGCTTGCCTGTTCGCGAGCGTTATTTATGATCTCCTCCGCCTTCGCTCCGGCCTCCTTTAGAAGGCTGCTCACCATGGCCTCCGTCTCTGCCAGGATCTCCCTGGCATCAACGGCGTCAAGGCCGCATTCTTTTCCCTCGCCGCTGTCTTGCTCCAGATCCCTTCCCAGGGTGTTATTGAGATAGCTGATCGTCCGCGGCAATGACATTACCAGGCGGGTCGCCTTGATTACCTTAGACAATGATCTCGTCCCTCCCGCCTCTGGTAATAAAGATCTGGCCCTGCTCCTCCAGCTTCCTGATCACCGCCACGATCCTCTGCTGGGCATCCTCGACGTCACGCAGGCGGACCGGCCCCATATACTCGATGTCCTCTTTCAGCATCTGTGCCGCCCGCTTGGAGATGTTGTTTTCGATCTTCTTCATCACCTGTTCCCCCGCACCCTTTAGGGCGAGAGCCAGGTCATGGGAGTCGACTTCCCTGAGTACAAGCTGCACCGCCCGATCATCCAGCTGCACAATGTCCTCGAAGACAAACATCAGTTTCTTGACTTCCTCTGCCAGTTCGGGGTCCTGCACTTCTAGTGTTTCAATGATGGTTTTTTCAGTGGCCCGGTCCACCCGGTTTAAAACCTCAACCAGGGATTTGACTCCTCCCGCGCTTGTATAGTCCTGAGTCACCACAGATGAGAGCTTCCTCTCCAGAACCTTTTCCACCTCCCGCAATATTTCAGGGGAGGTGCGGTCCATCAAGGCCAGCCGCCGTGCCACTTCGGTCTGGCTTTCCGGCGGCAGGGCCGAGATCACCGAGGCGGCCTGTTCCGGTTCCATGTACGCCAGAATCAGGGCAATTGTTTGCGGGTGTTCACCCTGGAGAAAATTGAGCAACTGGGAGGGATCCGCCTTTCTTATAAAATCAAAAGGGCGCACCTGCAGGGATGCCGTGAGGCGGTTAATAATTTCCGCCGCCTTCTGGGGGCCAAGGGCCTTTTCCAGCAGTTCCCGGGCATAGTTGATCCCCCCCTGGCTGATATACTCGTTTGCCAGGCACATCTGGTAAAATTCCTGGTAGACCTCATCCCTTTTCTCCGGAGGCACCTTTCTGATATTGGCTATTTCCAGGGTTAACTGCTCTATTTCGTCCTCTTGCAAATGCTTGAAGATTTGCGCAGAAATCTCCGGGCCTAAAGAGATCAACAGAATCGCGGCTTTTTGTTTTCCTGTCAGTTCTTTCATTTCTCGTTCACCTCGATTCTTCACCCAGCCAGGTCTTCAATAACTGGGCAACCTCTTTCGGGCTCTGTCGTACCAGATTCTGGATATGCTCAACCATCCGGGCCCTTTCTTTTTCCTCCGGCGACAATTCGGTCTCCTTCGTCGCCAGCACTTCATCAAGGGACATGGCGGGTCCGGCGAGATAATCGATCTCTTCCTTCTCCCGTCGCCGCCTCTTGAGGACAAACCACAGGGCCAGCCCGAGGCCGATGATAACTGCGGCGGTCACCCCGAATTTAAGCAACTGATCTCGGCGACGTGCTGCTGCCATTTCTTTTTCCATCTGTTGGGACCAGGCTGTGTTGAAAGGCATGCTGGTTACCGTCAGGTTGTCCCCCCGGCTCTGGTTGATCCCCGCCGCCGCCGTGACCAGATTCTCGATTTCCCGCTGCTTCAGGAGATCCAGCTGGCCGTCAACCACCACGGCCACGGACAGCTGCTTGACCTGGCCGGGTGCCACAATCCTGTGCTCGCTGTTTTTATCCACCTCGTAATTCGTAGTCTTTTCCGTCTTCTGATACTGGCCGCCGCCGGCCTGCGCACCCGGCTGGGCATATAAGGGAATGTTGCCGGCCGTGCCGGTCACTCCCTGGGGATTGGCGTTTCCGCTGGAAATCTCTTCTGTTTGCTGCTGGCTCCTGATCTGCTTGTCCCCGTAAACTTCATTCTTTATCTCCACCTGGTCGAAATCCAGGGTGGCATTGGCCCGGACGACAACCTTCCCCTGGCCGACAACCCTTTCCAGCATCGACTGGATGGACTTCTCCAGCTGCTTTTCGTATTCCTGCACCAGCTGCATCTGGTTCGCCGTTAGCTTCGAAGCTTGCGAAATCCCCTGGCCGCCCACACCCTCCGATAAGACATTTCCCTGCGTATCCACCACCGTGACGTTCTCCGGCTTAAGCCCTTCGACACCGGCGGCAACGATGCGCATGATCCCTTCCACCTGTTGATCCTGCAGGCTGCGGCCGGGTTTCAGCTTGACGAGCACGGCAGCGGTGGCATCCTTCGACTGTTCGATGAAAAGGGACGGTTCGGGGGCTACGATGTGCACCCGCACATCATCCACCGCATCAAGCCTGCGGATGGTTCTCTCCAGCTCACCCTGCAGGGCGATTAAATACCTGGCCTTTCTCTCGCTTTCCGTCTCCCCGAAACGGTTCTGGTTTAAGGTTTCAAAACCGACGCTGCCGCCTTTTGGAAGCCCCTGGTTTGCCAGTTCCAGGCGGAGCTCATATTTTTGCGATTCCGGGACGAGCACGGTGCTTCCGTCATCGCTCAAACGATAAGCGACCTTTTTCTCCTTTAACTGTTCGATAATCGCCGCAGCATCCTGCTGATCGAGGTTGGTATAGAGGGGGACGAACTTCGGCCTGCTGGCAACCACGATCAGGTACACCGTTACCAGCAAAATCAGCAGGACCCCGCCGGCAAACAAAATACGTTGCTTCGAATCCAGCTTGTTCCAGCGCTCAAGCAGGGTTTCCCTACATTTAAGCAAGAATTCTTTAACCAATTCTGTCCAACCCCGGTCACCTAAAGTTGGATGCGCATAATTTCCTGATATGCGTCAACCAGTTTGTTCTGAATCTGCGTGAGCAGCTGTAAGGCCAGCGATGCCTTTTCCGTGGCTATGATTATTTCGTGGAAACTGCCTGCGTTCCCCAGAGTCATCTCCCTGATCTTTTGTTCGGCCTCTTGCTGGAGATTGTTCACGTCCCTGATAGCCTGGGTCAAGAAATCCTTAAACGGTATTTCCGCTCCTTTCTGCTTCTCCGGCCGGGCAACTTCATTTCCTCCGGGGGACCCCAGCGGCGAAAGCAGTGTTCCGGCTAAAATATCCACCGTCACAACACCCCTTCAACATTTCCGTCTTCTATCCCCGCCCGATATCCAGCGCCCGGGTGCACATCTCCTTTGATGCGTTCAATGCAGTAACATTGGCGTCGTAGGCCCTGCTGGCGCTGATCAGATCCACCATTTCCTGCAGCACATTCACATTGGGCATCAGGACGTAACCCTGTGGGTCTGCATCCGGGTGATCAGGATTGTAAACAAGCGGAAAAGGGCTCTGGTCCTCCACGATTTCCTTGACCCTGACACCTCCCCAGCTGCTTGCGACACCCCTCATAACCGCACCAAAGTCGACATTGTTTGCCTCAAAAACAACCCGCTTGCACCGGTAAGGAATGGGGCGACCATTCTGATCCACCTGGCCGGATCTGGTCGTTTCGGCATTTGCAATATTCCCGGCTATGACATCCAGCCGCAGGCGCTGAGCGGTCAAACCGCTCCCACTGATTTCAATCCCGGTAAAAAGACCCACCGTTTAACGCCTCCCTTCGGTGATTGCCGTGCGCAGCATTCCCAGATGATCGGATACCAACCTGGTCAGTAGATTGTACAACAAAACGGTTTCCGCCTGGAGCGCCATTTCGTACTCCAGGTCGACGTTATTCCCGTCATTCCTCATACTTGTCTTTTCAGGCTGGATTAATGAGGGTTTGACCGTTTCCGGGTTTTCCCCGGCAATGTGCCGGGGGTTTGTCCTTGCCAGGGAAATGTCAGAACTTTCTTTCAATTTCTGTGCAAAGACAACATCCCATCTTTTGTACTGGGGAGTGTCGACGTTTGCAATATTGTTGGCGATCACCTGCTGGCGCAGCCAGTTGGCGTCCAGCATTCCCTGAAGAACAGGAAGGATTGGTTCACCCAGTTGCTCCCACATTTTCCGTGCACCCGCCTTTAAAACATTTATTTATTAATCACTCCATATTATATCAAACCCAGTAATTCTAGGTCCCCCTATGAAATTCCTTCTAATTTCGACAAAAAAGAGAAGCGACTGGTAGAATTTTCTCCAGTAATATTTGCCATCGCTTCTCGATGCTCTCTAAGAAACTAATCCAAAAGTCCTATACCTTGTTTAACGGATCTTTTTGTTCCACCGCACTTTTTTCAATTCATCCAGCAGGTTGTCATTCAGGATCCGGATAAAAGTCCCTTTCATCCCAAGGGACTTTGCCTCGATCACACCTGCACTTTCCAATTTACGCAAGGCATTGACAATCACAGAACGTGTGATTCCCACCCTGTCCGCTATCCGGCTTGCCACCAGCAAACCTTCCGAGCCGCCTAATTCGGAGAAAATATGTCCTGCCGCCTCCATTTCAGAGAAGGAAAGTGTTCCGAGTGCAATCTGAACTGCCGCCTTCTTTTTCGTATCCGACTCAACCCGCTCATTTTTAATGCGCAGAATCTCAATTCCCACCACAATTGCCCCGTGTTCCGCAAGCACCAAATCACCTGTTTCCAGGTCGGCCCCGGCTTTGGTCAGGATCATGCTTCCCAGGCGGTCACCGCCACCGTAGATGGGAATAATCGTTTTCCGCTTGTCATTTAGCTGGCATTTTTCGTTAGCGTTGAAAATGCAGCAGCCGTTATCCTGTTTTATATTCTCCTCTGTTTCCGTAACCATTAACAACTGCTGGTTGTAACTTTCAGGAAAACTTTCGCTGTGTAAAAGAACATCCGACATGATCGGACAGGTGAACCCTTCAACAAAATGATATCCGAGTATTTTTCCCCGCCGTCCCACGAGATATATGTTGGCTCCGATGTTCTCACTCAAGACCTGAGCCATTAATTTATAATCAATGCCACCCTGAGCATTTTGCATCAACTTGTTGATGATGCGGGTCTTTTCCAACAGGGCCTCCATCTCGCTTCCCTCCATTACTAAACTAAAGAATATACCTGCTTAGGTCCTCGTCCTTAACAATATCACTTAACCGCAAGGTTACATACTCCTTGTCAATTATGATTTTCTTCCCGGGCATTTCCGGGGCGTGAAAGGATATATCCTCAACAACCTTTTCCATTACGGTGTGCAGGCGGCGTGCCCCAATATTTTCAGTACGCGCATTCACGAGATAGGCAATTTCTGCGAGCTCTGCAAGGGCATCCTGTGTAAATTCAACCTCAAGCCCCTCAGTGCGCAACAGTTCGGTATACTGTTTTATTAAGGAATTATCAGGCTCGGTTAAAATCTTCAAAAAATCATCTTTGCTCAAAGGCTCCAGTTCTACCCTGATCGGGAAACGCCCTTGCAGCTCCGGAATCAAATCAGATGGTTTTGCGAAATGAAAGGCTCCTGCTGCAATAAAAAGAATATAATCGGTTTTTACCGGGCCGTACTTCGTAATCACTGTTGTCCCTTCTATGATGGGCAGAAAATCGCGCTGTACACCGCCGCGCGAAACGTCCGGACCGCTGCTGTTTTCTCTCGTTGCTATCTTATCAATCTCATCTAGGAAGACGATCCCGCTTTGTTCAGCACGTTCAATGGCCTCAGAAATCACTTCATCCATATCTATCAACTTTTGAGCCTCTTCTTGAGCCAGGATGCGCCGTGCCTCGCTGATTTTGACCCGCCGCCTCTTTTTTCTCCTGGGCAAAATGTTTCCCAAAACATCCTGGAGGTTAAGTCCCATCTCCTCCATCCCGCCGAGCGAGAAAATCTCCAGCATCTGAGGTTGTTTTTCTTCTACCTCGATTTCTACGTATACATCTTCCATCTCCCGGTTTCTCAGTTTTTCCGCAAGGACCCGGCGCTGCTGTTTTTTTTCGCCTGTTATTTCACTTTCGTTTTCTACCGGGGCTGTCTGCCTGACTCCGAACTCTTCAAACAATAAATCGAAAGGGGTCTTTTGGGATTTCTTACGGCGGGATGCAGGGCATAGAAGCTCCAATATGCGCTCTTCAGCCAGCTCCGCGGCTTTATCGGCAACCGAAGCTATCTTTTCATTTTTTACCATCCTGATCGCAACTTCTACCAGATCCCGCACAACCGATTCCACATCACGCCCCACATACCCTACTTCTGTAAATTTAGTAGCCTCCACTTTTATAAACGGGGCGTTCACGAGTTTGGCCAGCCGCCTGGCGATCTCTGTTTTTCCTACACCCGTTGGGCCAATCATAATAATATTTTTCGGTACAATCTCATCCTTCAATTCAGGCGGCAAAAGACGCCTTCTATACCTATTTCTTAAGGCGATTGCCACCGCTTTTTTGGCCGCCTGCTGGCCGATAATATAACGATCCAACTCGGCAACAATTTGCTGTGGTGTTAATTCTTCCATCTTTCTCTCCCTTATAATTTTTCTACTGTAATAAAATTATTTGTATAAACACAGATTGATGCTGCAATTTCTAAAGCCGACTGTACTATTTGTGCTGCATCGAGTGACGTGTGCCGGGTCAAGGCGCGCGCAGCCGCCAGGGCATATGGCCCCCCGGACCCCACCGCAGCGATGCCGTCATCCGGTTCAATGACTTCGCCGCTTCCGGATATGATCAAAAGGTGTTCTTTGTCCATTGTAATGAGCAGGGCCTCCAGGCGCCGCAAATAGCGGTCAAGACGCCAGTCTCGGGCCAGCTCAACCGCCGACCGCAAGAGGTTGCCCCGGTACTCTTCAAGCTTGCGCTCAAATTTATCGAAAAGTGTAAGAGAGTCTGCCACAGAACCTGCGAACCCCGCCAATACCTGGTTGTTATATAATCTTCGTACTTTACACGCATGTTCCTTCATAATTGTATTGTTACCAAATGTTACCTGGCCATCTCCACCCAATGCTGCCTGCCCCTTGCATCTAACTCCGATGATTGTTGTTCCCGTAAACAACACAAAGACTCCTTTCTTATTCTTTCTTTGAGGTTTTTGCCCTTGGATGGGCACTGTCATAAACCATTTTTATCTTTTCAACGGAAACATGGGTATAGATCTGGGTGCTGGACATTCTGGCATGACCTAACAGCTCCTGAACGGATCGCAGGTCTGCCCCACCATCCAGAAGGTGGGTGGCAAAGGTATGGCGCAAGGCATGTGGCGATAGATTTCTGGTGGGGGCGACTTCTTTTAAATATCCAGTAACAATTCCATAAACACCACGCGTAGTCAAACGCTGCCCCCTCCAGTTAACAAAAAACGGTTCATTTACATCAGGCTCCGGCCTGCCCGTGATCAGGGGCCTTGCCTTGACGTAATAAAGGCTTAAAGCCTCCGCCGCCCGTTTGCCGAAAGGCACCATCCTCTCTTTTTTACCTTTTCCTTTGACCAGGAGACACCGTAAGGAAAAGTCAAGATCGCCGATATTTATCTGGACGATTTCTCCGATCCTTAAGCCCGAACTATAAAATAATTCTAACATGGCCCTATCTCGTATGCCTAACAAATCATTTCGATCCTGCGTATCCAAAAGTGTATTGATCTCGTGAGGATAAAGAAACTGCGGCAGGCGTCTCGATCCCTTGGGTGTACGAACCAATGTCAAAGGATTTGTTTTGACCGCATTCAACTGGTAAAGATACCTGAAAAAAGCGCGCAAACAGACCATGTGTCTGGCAATGGTGCTTCGGGCATAACCTAAGGAATACATTTGAGAGAGGTATTCACGCAAATGCTTTGTTTCTATTTGGTCGAGCTCAAAGATTTGTGCGGATGATTTTAAGAATGTTAAAAAGTGGTCCAGATCGGCAGAGTAGTTGATTATAGACTTTTCGCTCAGGTTTTTCTGATTCTTTAGATAATTGAGAAAAAGTTGACGATATTCCTCTATCTTTTCCATCTTGATCCTCTGATAGAATGCTAGCACACAATGATTATTTCGGCAAGTTACTGCTATCTAAATTTTCAAGAAATTTGGGCCAGCTCTTAAGGGCATTTTCGGCAAGGACTTTGGTCTTATTGCGACGGGAGGTGCGGCACGATGGCTCGGGGAAAAGGCCAAAATTGATGTTCATGGGCTGGAAATTTAAACTTGGCGATGTTGCAACATACCAGCAAAGGGCGCCGTGGGCCGTTTCGGGCGGGGGCGTCAACAGTTGTTTGTTTTGGGCATAGCGTGCACTGTTGATACCGGCAATGAATCCACTCGCCGCGGATTCCACGTATCCCTCAACACCGGTAAACTGCCCCGCACAGAATATACCCGGGTCTGAACGCATCTGCAGGGTCGGAAGTAAAACCTTGGGTCCGTTGATAAAGGTGTTTTTATGCATTACCCCGAAGCGAACAAATTCTGCGTTTTCCAAACCCGGTATCATGCGAAAGACCCGCTTTTGCTCCCCCCATTTCAACTGAGTTTGAAAACCGACCATGTTGTATATGGTGCCTGCCAGGTTATCCTGCCGCAACTGGACCACCGCATAGGGTTCTTTACCTGTACGGGGATCTATCAGGCCTACGGGTTTAAGAGGGCCATAGCGCATGGTATCGGGGCCCCTTCTCGCCATAACCTCAATGGGCAAACACCCCTCGAAGAAAAGGTTCTTCTCAAAGACATGCGGTTCGTGGACATCCGCGGTAACCAAAGCCTGCCAGAATCGCCGGTACTCCTCTTCATCCATCGGAGCATTCAGGTACGCGGGATCTCCCTTACCGTAGCGTGATCCCGCAAATAATTTCTCCATGTTAAGTGACTCTCTCGTCACGAGCGGCGCCGCCGCATCGTAGAATGAGAGATATTCCTCACCCGTAAGGGAGGCGATACTCCGGGCTAAGGCTGGGGAAGTAAGGGGGCCTGTTGCAATAACCAGGGGCCTCTCTTCAGGCAGTTCCTTCACCTCTTTCCTGATCAATGTTATTCGCGGGTTTTTAACAATAGCCTCCGTCACTGCCTCCGCAAATGCAGTCCTGTCCACGGCAAGAGCGCCACCGGCAGGTACCGCCGTCTTAGCTGCACATTCGATGATCAAAGAATGTGCCATTCGCATTTCTTCTTTCAGCAATCCTACGGCGTTCTGCAGGGACTGGGCCCGCAGGGAATTGCTGCAGACCAGTTCTGCAAGCAGGTCGGTGTGGTGTGCGGGGGTTTGCTGCACAGGGCGCATTTCGTATAGGATGACTTCAGCGCCGAGCCGGCTTGCCTGCCATGCGGCTTCGGAGCCGGCCAAACCCCCGCCGATAACGATAACCGATGCCATCACTTCACCTCGGCTCTCCCGGGCAAATTGTTTTCGTCATATGTTTTGCTACAGATGGGGCAGGTGAGCTTCTTTTTCAAACGCCCCTGGTATGTGAGAAAATGGCCGCATTCCGGGCATAGATGCCGTGACGGTTCATCCCATGATGTAAAATCGCATTCGGGGTAGTTTATACAACCATAAAATTTTTTGCCACGGCGCGTCTTGCGCACCACTATTTTTCCACCACAGCGAGGGCACGGGATTCCCGTATCCTCGTAATAAGGCTGCGTATAACGGCATTCGGGAAATCCCGGGCAAGCAAGGAATTTACCGTATTTCCCCTGCTTTATCGCCAGGTTGCGTCCGCAATTGGGGCACTTCTCCTCACTCAGCTCATCCTCCACTTCGATCACACCGATCTCGGATTCGGCGTGTTCAAGATCCTGCTTGAACGGCCGGTAAAATTCCGCGACCACCTCCTGCCAGGGGGTTTGCCCCTCTTCGATCTGATCGAGTTTTTCCTCCATCCCTGCCGTAAACTCAGTATCGATTATTTTCGGGAAGTATTCTTTCAAAAGGTCAACAACGATACAACCCAATTCGGTCGGGTAGAGATACTTGTCTTCCTTCACGACGTAGCCGCGGCTTTGAATGGTGGCAATAATCGGGGCATAGGTGCTCGGCCGGCCGATGCCGTTTTCCTCCAGTGTTTTAACCAGACTGGCCTCGGTGTAACGCGGAGGCGGCTGGGTGAAATGCTGCTTGGGCAGCAATTCCTGAAGAACAAGTTTTTCTCCCTCAACGAGAGCAGGTAAAGTCGACTCCTCTTCGTCAGTTTCCGTATAAACTCTCATAAAACCGGGGAAGCGAAGGACAGAGCCGGTGGCCCGGAAAAGGTACGGACCGGCTTCTATGTCGACCGTAGTAGCCTCAAAAACTGCGGGGCTCATCTGGCTGGCAATAAAACGGTCCCATATGAGCTTATATAATCTGTACTGATCACGGGTGAGCAAAGACTTGACTTTCCCGGGAACCCTTTCGGTCACCGTTGGGCGTATAGCCTCATGTGCCTCCTGGGCCATGCGCCCTGTTTTGTATTGTGGAGCCTTTTCAGGGATATATTCGGAACCAAAGGTGTTCTTAATATATTCCCGAGCAGAGTTTTGCGCCTCCTCAGAGAGCCTTGTGGAATCGGTTCGCATATATGTGATCAAACCGACAATACCTTCCTCGCCCAAATCGAGGCCCTCATACAACTGCTGGGCAATCAGCATCGTCTTTTTCACAGGAAAATTCAATTTCCGGCTGGCCTCCTGCTGCAGCGTGCTGGTGGTGAATGGCGGCAAGGGATTTCGCCTGCGGTCGCGTTTATTTATCTTAACTACGATAAATTCGGCTGTTTTCAGATCCTCAATTACTTTATTAACATCTTCCTCGTTCGCAAGGTTGACCTTTTGCCCCCCTTTGCGAAACAGGTTAGCTTCAAACAGGCTTTCCTGCGCCTTTAAACGCGCGGTAAGGGTCCAGTATTCTTCCGGTTTAAAATTCTTAATCTCATCTTCCCGGTCGCAAATCAAACGGACGGCAACGGACTGGACACGCCCTGCGCTCAAACCCCTTTTGATTTTCCGCCAAAGCAGAGGGCTCAAATTATAACCCACCAACCGGTCGAGAACGCGCCTGGCCTGCTGGGCGTCAACCCGGTTCAAATTGATCCGGTGCGGCTGCCTCACCGCCTCCTCCAGTGCCTTCTTGGTGATCTCATGAAACTCAATCCGGCATGGGGCATCCGGAGGTATGTCCAGAATATTGCCCAGGTGCCAAGCAATGGCCTCTCCTTCGCGATCGGGGTCGGGGCCCAGCAGCACCTGGTCCGCCTTTTTCGCGGATTCTTTTAAATCTTTGATCAACTCGCCCTTTCCTCGAATTGTAATATACTTAGGCTCAAAGGATCTCTCTATGTCAACGCCGATCTGGCTTTTAGGAAGGTCACGGATATGTCCCATAGACGCCTTGACAAGATATTTTCTTCCTAACAGCTTAGAGATAGCGCGTGCCTTTGCAGGAGATTCCACAATTACAAGGACCTTGGCCATTTAATTTCACCCTTTTTAAGGAATATCGCTCAACGCCGGGAAAGATCCGCAGAGATATAATAATCTCCATTCAATCTCTTTGCAAGCCCCTTGAGTTCCAGCATCGTCAGAATGCTGCCGATCATCGAAACAGGCATGCCGGTAAGTTCCGCCAGCTGATCAATATGAGTCGGTTCCAAGTTTAAATACTTGTAAACCGCGGCCTCCTCCGGCGGTAGCTTTGTTCTCTTTACAGGGCACTCTTGTGAGGCCGGCAAAGAAAAACTTAAATAAGGGTACTCCGCAATCACATCCTCGGCACTTTCCACAAGCTTTGCCCCCTGTTTTATTAAATTGTTTGTACCGCGGCTCCGAATACTTGTAACGCTTCCGGGGACAGCAAAGACATCCCTCCCTTGTTCGAGGGCAAAGTTGGCAGTTATCAGGGCACCGCTGCGCTCACCCGCCTCCACTACAAGCGTCCCCAGGGAACAGCCGCTGATGATCCGGTTTCTTATTGGAAAGTTCTTCGGCTGGGGATGTGTACCAGGTGGAAATTCACTCAAAAGGCATCCCATTTCTGCTATCTTTTCATAGAGCTTTTGATTTTCTCGGGGATAGCAGACATCCACACCGCACCCCAAAACGGCCAGGGTGTAACCGTTCCCGGCAATTGCCCCCTCATGGGCAGCAGTATCGATTCCTCTCGCCATGCCGCTGACGACACCCCAACCGAGATTTGTTAAATCCTCGGCCAGCTTCTTCGCCATAACCCTTCCGTAGGGGGTTGCCCTTCGTGCTCCCACTATGGCTATCAAAGGCATTTCATGCCCAGGTAGCCTGCCTCTGCTGTAAATCACCACAGGAGGATCAGGGATTTCTGCAAGAAGCTTTGGGTAATCCGGGTCTCCCAGTACTGTGACCTTGATGTTGCTTGATATGAGTTCCTGAGCGGTTTTTTCAGGGGTGAGAGAATTCCGGCAAGCAATAATTTTTTCAGCAACTTGAGGAGAAAGCAAAGGTATGTTCCGGAATTCACCGGGATCCGCTTCGAAGACTGCCTTCCCCGAACCAAAATACCGGTAAAGATACAGCAGGCTGCGCGGCCCCAGCTCCATACTTATATGTAGGGTGGCCCAATAATAACAATCTTGCATAGAAACAACTCCCTTTGCAGTGCTTTCCATTTTATTCGATTATTTTTGTTCTGATTTGATTTGCAGAATCCTCCTTCTGTTATTATTTTTTACCACCGTTGGCCCAGAAAATGGAGACAAGATTCACTTTCCAGAGACACCTCTTTTTTTCCTGCGCCCCTTTTCCCCCTTCTTCTCTTTCGTGGCTTCAAGGCTTGCTTTAAGGGCTTCAACAAGATCAAGCACCTTTGGTGCGGGAGCGGTCAGGGGAACTGCTATTTCCTGCCCCCTTATCTTTGCATCGATGATCTTTTGAAGGGAGGCGCGATACTCGTCCTCGTATTTTTCCGGATGAAAATCTCCTGCCAGATTTTCAATGAGATTTACAGCCATTTTGATTTCATTCTCATGGAGTTTAACATTTTTCCGGAGTTCAGGGATTTCTTCTAACGATCGTATTTCATCGTGGTAATACATTACGGCCATCAGCAGGCAGTCCCTGTAAACCCGCAAAGCCACAAGAGATTCCTTGTTGCGAAGTCTTGCCTTGGCAATGGCGACCCGCTGTGTGTTGCGCATAGCACGGAGCAATAACTGATAGGCTTTTTCCCCGCCTTCATTGGGAGCGAGGTAATAAGGCTTTGCGAAATAAATCGGATCTATTTCTGCCAGGTTAACAAAATCCAGGATTTCGATGCTGTGCAGGTTTTCACCAGGAGTGGTCAGGAGTTCCTCCTCGACGATTACAAACCTACCCTTTTCATACTCATAGGCCCTTTCAATGTCATCCTGTGAAACAACCACCTCACAGTTGGGACACTTTCTCTCGTAAACCAGTGGCGTATGACACTTCTTATGCAGGAAACGGAATTTGTAGTCATGATCCTCCACGGCAGAGTAAAGCCTGATCGGTATGTTTACCAAACCGAAACTGATTGTCCCCCGCCAAAGGGGCCGCATTAACATCCCCCCTTCCTTTTCTTTCAGCCTTAGTCTGCCACGGATCAACAGAGGATAATTCAATGTTCGCGAGTGTTCCCTTTTTGTGTCGGATGTTTTGAAACATTCCCGGAAGATGCATATGCCCAGCAAATAATTAAAGCCCGGTTATATCACGGGCTTACTAAAAAAGAATATGCCAAAGCATCAGGGTTAATATTAAGACTTTGCGCTGCTGTGAAAACGGTTTAATAGAACCACCGCTGGAAAACAAAACTCTTGCAAATTACCTTTCTATTTTTTAGATATGGCCAAGAGAGCACAACGGGCCAGGGCAGACGGTGGGAGGTTTTCCCAATCCCCGGCTTCCGGCATGCCGCTCCCGGACACTCCCAGAAAATCCAGGACGATTGCAGCGCTCTCAGGCCGTTCGAGGTGTTCCGCTTCCTCCATCACCCGGCCGATCCTCCCGGAAACACGGGCAGCATTCTCCAGCGCCTCCTCCAGCCGCCCGACCAACCCTTTCACCGCATCCCTCTCCTTTCTTTTTACAATCCCCCGGAGCAGTGAACGTTTCAGAGCCAGGCAGAGCAGCAGGCAAAGCTCAGCATCGGCTTCGCTCTCTACGTCAAAACATATTTTCCCGGCTTCCAAGACTTCCAGGATGAAGCGGTGGGCCTTTCTGAGCTGGTTCAGGTAAATGCTGATATCCTCCTTGCCGAGCAGAAAGGCCAAAAGGCTGAGAGCGGTGGTTTTCAGCTTCTGTCTCAGGTTATGTGTCTCTCCGTCGGCGAAAACCCCGTCGGCCATCTGCTTCCGGGCAAGGATCCTGAACAGGTCTGCAGTGCCAGGCGCAGCCGGCGCCGACTGCTCGTAAAGATTTACCCCGGGATGAGCTGAAAAACAGGAGACATCGGCCTCGAGCAGGTTCACAGGCATCTCTTCCTGCAGCGACTTTCCCAACATCAACGGCGCTCTGTATAACGGCATAATGTGAGAAAATTCAAACATCCTCCACTCCCTGGGCGGGGATACCGGAATCAGACGTTTAACAGGCAGACCCGAGACCTTCTCCAGCCTTTCCTCCACAGCAACGAAGGAGGTGAGGGAGGAAATGATGCCGTGCTCGAGGGAGAGCCTCTCGATTTCCGCGGCGATTTTATTTCTTTTCCTGCCGGACATACAGTCCAGCTCCCGTTCCAGTTCCCGGATTACCCGATGCGCCCAGGCTTTTTCCGGCAAATCCACATCGCAGCGGGGAAGGGTGTTCAGGTCAATCCCGCTTTCAAATACCGTATCACCATCTTTCCCCTTAATCCTGCCTCTGAGCATCACCTTCCCCCTGGGCTCGCCTTTTATCCTTGCAAAAACGTGAAGCGGCTCCATGTCATAGATGATGTCAATCCTGCGGGGAAAAAGATCTTCCACCCTGTTGCCGCCCCATTCAATTTGTACCTCTTCGACAAAAGGGGATACGATCCGGGAAAACTGCCTTACAACCTTTTCGTCGATCCGCTCGCCGGGATAGATGAACTCCGCCCTTCCCCTGCCCACCCGGGCAAGCTCATTAAGGAAATAACCGTTCACGGCGGTGTCGATTCCGAAGGTAAAGATCCTTCCTTTTCTGAGGCGCCGTTTTGCGAAAGCCAGGACCTCCTGTTCGTTGCCTACTTGGCCGTCCGTAAAGAAGAGGATTATGCCGTCTTCGAAACCTCCACCGTCCTTCAGGCAGAAGGCCAAAGGCTCCAGGATTTCCGTTCCCCCTGAAGCCTGAAGGCTCTCAATCCAGCGGCCGGCCCGGTCGAGACTCTGCTGGTCGAAAGGAACGACCTTTTTCGAAAAACCGGTGCAGGCGTGGTTGAAGGCAATGATGTTGAAGCTGTCTCCGGCGACAAGGTTTCTCAGGCAAAGCAGGAGGGCGCTCTTGGCCTGCCTGAGTTTTTCCCCCATCATCGAACCGGAGATGTCGATCACGAAAAGGTAGGTCTTCCCCCCGGGCGGATGCTGCGGCTCCAGTTCCGGGAGAAATATAAGGTGCAGCAGCTTTTCCTGCCCGTCTTTCGAGTAAATCGCTCCGCCTCCCCCTATCTCCTCTTCCAGGGTACAGATCAGAACGAAGTCAGAGTCCATGGCGACGGAGGTCCCGGCAAAGGTGATCCGGGCAGTGTTTTCGGCGATCCAGTCGACACGGATGCTGTGGCTGGGAGAATCAAAGAGGGTGGATTTCGGGGCGAGCACCCTCAGGTCAAGGGTTGCCCGGTAGTCTGCATCCCCGACAACAGGTGTGATGAAATCGGCATCAGGCACGCGGTCGGTGGGTTCCGCCGAGCCGGGGCCCCTTTTCTCGCCGGTTTTGATACCGGGGATATACCTGGGAGCCACCACCATCGGAATTGCCAGCCTCAACTCCCGGTCCTGGCACTGCAGTTCTTCCAGGTAGGAGATTTCCACTTCGACGGTATCACCGGGCAACAGATGACCCACCGAGATCTGGAATATGTTGGGCCGGTGTTGCTCCAGCAGCACCGCTCCGTCGCCCGACTCCAGGGCATCCCGGTAAACCTGAAATGCCTCTTCCCTTCTCCTGATCTCCCCCTTGATCGTTCTTTCCCCGGTGCGGGCCGTGAAGCCAAGCACCACAGCAGTGTCCGGAACTGGGAAGGTATAGACTGCTTCGATGCTTTCATCGGCAGTGTTTTCGTAGCACTGCACAACGGTAATGCGGGCGAAGGGAAGACAGAGATCCCCGGTAATTTTCACACTCTTGAGAGGGATCTTGCCGACCTCGCCGAGCACGGCTAAACCACTCCTCTCCACCAGAGCACCTCCATTTCATGCAAATCCTGACTTTCTGCCGGTGCTTCAACCTCCGCCGTCAAGCAGAAGTTTTCTGGCGTATCTGACGATGTGGAGGACGGTCTTGAGGTGCTTTTCCTGCAACTCTTTGGGAAACAGGAGGCTTATACCGCAGGCAACGTCGATTTTCAAATATTCCGCGATCCCCCCGGCGGCAAACTCCTCCTGGGTTTCTAAGACCTCAAGGAGCTTAAGCTCCGAAGCGGTAGAGTCGTCTGGCTTTTCGCACGACTGCCTCTGAAGCTCCTGGAGTTCCCTTCTCACCTCTTCGTCTGAGAGGATGTTCAGGTGCTCCCGGATCTTGTCCAGCGGCCAGTACCTTTCCTGGAGTTTTTTCAGGAGTTCGAGCCTGAGCAGGTGCCCCTCGGTGTAAAAACTCCGGGGCCCTGCACCCTTGGGTGGAGGAAGAAGCCCCCTGCTGAGGTAATAATGGATTGTTCTTTTCGAAAGCCCGCTTTTTTCCGCCAGTTCCCCGATCCTGTATCCTTCTGCCACAACCAATCCCCCCGATCTCCCGTCATAAGCACTTACCTGACAGGTTCCCGGCAGATCCTGCCACAATCATAACACTATAACTGTTACGATGTCAAGATACTAACATAAATCCTCACTCCCTGAGTCAATATCTTCCGAAGAAGAGCGAGGCATTATTCTTGCTGACAAGCAGGGTACGGTGCTGGACGGAGACGGCCCTTTCGGGCCTTACTACACAGGAGATTGCACAGCGATCTACCACAACATTACCTCGTACCGGTTTCGGCAATGAATAACAGGATTACCTTACCCTCACGGCACAGTTACGCCAAGTGAATGTTACAGCAGAAAGCGCCGTTTCAACAAATAACTGACAGTTGCCATTCCTGCAATTCCTATGATTGCAAAACCGGCAACGGCACCAATCCAAGTGGTGAAGAGCGGTGACATCTTGGTACTTTTTAGGAAGTCAGGATAGAGGATTGGGAAGGAGAGCAGTGGAATGTACCGGAGTCCTGCATAACAGGGGTTTGTGGGCATGCTGTATTTGTAGACACCCAAATTATTCTTAAGCCAAGAGCAGAAAAAGACAGCTGATTCATACGGAAATCGCCGGACTTCCTTTCGTTTTTTAAATTAGTTTGGGGCTTAAACTCAGGTTATGCCGCTTATCATCATCCATTTACAATTTTAAAAAGATCTGCACAAGTTCAGGGTCGAACTGAGATCCTGCGCCCTTTCTCAGTTCTTCATGAGCCTCTTGTGATGTCAAAGCAGGGCGGTAGGGCCGATCCGAAGTCATGGCATCGTAAGCGTCGGCTATGGCAAGGATGCGGCTCAAGATGTGGATTTCGTTCCCGCGCAGGCCCTGGGGATAACCCCGTCCATCCCACCACTCGTGGTGTTGCAGAATCAAAGGAGCTATAGGAGCCAATTCGCCCGAAGAAAGGGCAATACGGTAGCCGACTTCGGGATGACGCCGGATCTGCTTCATTTCCTCCGCTGTCAGGGGACCAGGCTTGAAGAGAATATGATCAGGTATAACAAGCTTGCCGATATCGTGCACGTCCACGAGAAGGCGAAGACTATCCATCTGTTCGCGCGAGAGCCCTACCGCTTCTCCTAACTTGCAGGCAACATCTTTCATGCGCTCTGTGTTGTGGAACTCTTTCTCCGCCAGGACCTCTTTAAGGGTGCGGATTACCGCACCCCGCGGGTCTCTACCGCTGGCAAGCTTGTTCACATACATCGCATCGTCCGCCTCTTTATAGACCTCCCGCAGCGGGCGTGAAGCATCTTTCGCTGTTGCTACTCCTACTGAGATACTTAAGGGAAGATCCGGGTGCCGCACATTATCCATTTCCACGGCCTCAATTATACGCTTGGCAACTTCATCCGCTTTCTTTCGGTCCGTCTGCGGCAGGATCACGGCAAACTCATCCCCACCAAGCCGTGCCACCACGTCGGAACTCCGAACGCAGCTCGCAATTACTTTGCCCGCACGGCGCAAGAGTTCGTCACCCTGCTCGTGTCCCAGCATGTCGTTGACCACTTTCAAACCGTCAAGGTCGCAGAAAACGAGACTAACAGGTAAACATTGGCATTTTTCCAACTGCCTCAGTTGTTCTTCAAAGAAGGCACGATTGTACAGACCGGTGAGAGTGTCATGAGTGCTGCCCCACCTCAGTTCTTCCTCCATCTTTTTGCGTTCACTAATGTCTCGGATGCACTGAACCGCTCCGAGCAGGTTCCCTTTCTCATCCCGAACCGGCGCTGCAAAGGTCAAAAAATAAAGCCCGCTGCCACCGCGAGGAAAAGGGGCAAAACCTTCACCTATAAGAATATGGCCCTTCCTCTCGATTTTCTCGTACACCTGCTCCCCCTCCTTGCCGTTACCAAGCAGAAAGTTCACGAGGAGCGGTCTCTGTTTCCCGAAAAAAGGGACGGCGTAAGCGTATTCCCCCCTGCCCAGCATTTCCTCCTTCTTGACTCCGGTCATTTCTTCCACGGCTCGGTTCCATACGACCACCTTCCCTTCGCGGTCAACGGCAAGGACAGCATCGGGGAGGGAGTCGATAATACTCTCGAGAAGGCTCAAATGCCTTACTAACTTTTCATCTGAAAGTTTGCTGCTTTCAATGAGCAGAAGTTCCAATAATGTTTGGGCCGCTTCGATTTTATCATCTGGTAGAGCATCCACCAGCCGTCGGAGATCGTCTCTTCGCTGGCCTGAGTTCATACTCCCCACCGCCCTTTTGAAACGCCTTTAACTGAATATCTTTTCTGTTTTTGGATAGTAAATTCCTGCATAAAGTAAAAAAACAAGAAAAAAACAGAATATTCTGTAGCGCTCCTATTCCCGGTGCTTGTCACCATAAATGCCCCAGCGATATAGCTGAAGCGTATTACTCGGGAAACTTTCCGCCGCGAGCGGTCTGCCGCCAGCCGCTGCGGTTGCTGGCATTTTTTTCAGAACTACCTCGTGCCGTCAGTTACCTTTAAAGCCGCCGGAGGGAATCCCCGGGTTTTAACCCTGAAGAAAAAGCCAACCGGTAATACTCTAAAATCAGTTCGTCCATCTTACGGCTGATCTCCAGGAGCTTTTCTTGATCGCTGAGTTCGACGGATATGAGTTTGTTCCGCGTTTTCTCAATCTGCAAGATTACCTTGCTGAGATTCAATAAAGACATCCCTTTTTCATCAATTTTCATTATGTTCAAGTAATTTGCCGCAGAACTTCCTACTTTAGTTGTGGAAGACCGGCTCCCTTCCATGGTGGACGTGGTTTATCCTTGCAGGCGCAGCGACCCCTCACTCAAAGGGAATTCTGCCCTTTAACGTTCATTTAGAACCGGCCGTTATTAATTATCCCGTTACCGAGAGAAAGGGCCGTTGAGTGCGGGGGAGCTAGGCGACTATGCGCCATGGACGGCGTCATAGGAGCCGGCCGGCTGCCGTCTGCAACGCGTTATAAGCGAGTTAAACCCGGCACTCAAAATCACGGCCATAGTATAAACAACTCAGTCTCATAATTCGTTCTGGAATGGTTCCGTCGGTGAATCTGCATTGAGTGCCGGGGAGCAAGCGCAAGGATAAACCTGAACATTTCCAGGGCAGACCATCACGCCGCCTCCGGCGGCACCAACAGAGGATGAAAATACCCGACGGGTCTACCGGCGAGCGACCTATGGAAGGCCGGGTAACAGGACAGGCGAAGCGAGGATGACAGGTCGGGATGCGAGTACAG
>DULK01000034.1 GCA_012840385.1 Syntrophomonadaceae bacterium | reverse complement strand
GGAGTCGGCTACTTCGGCATCCATGCCTCAGTTCGGCTGCCGTTAGCTGCTCCTTCGTCAAGGGCGAGTAACAACCTCCGTAGGTCGCTGCGCCTGCAAGGATAACCAGAACGTATTTCCAGGGCAGCGGAGGTCGAGCTGAATGCAGCAGTTCATCAGGGAATTCATTGAAGATACGGTACACGGGTATAAAGGGAAGACCGCCTACCGAACACCGCTAATAGGCTTTGCCCGGGCGGATGACCCGGGTTTTCCCCGGCTTAAAGAGGCGGTGGCGCCCAGCCACCTGCTGCCGGAAGAGCTGCTCCCCGGAGCCCGCAGTGTGATTGCCTTTTTTGTGCCGTTTACCGGGGAACTGGTGGACCTTCATCGTCGCCACCCCTTTGTCAGCCGGGAGTGGGCGGAGGCCTATGTCGAGACCAACAGCCTGATCGATGATATCTGCCGTGTATTGAGTGAGGCTTTGCGCTCCAGGGGGGTGCGGGCGGCCTGGCAGAAGCCCACCCATAATTTCGATCCCGTGACGCTGGCTTCTTTCTGGTCCCACAAACACGTGGCCTACCTTTGCGGCTTGGGGACCTTTGGCGTCCACCGGATGTTGATCACAGAGGCGGGCTGTGCCGGCCGGCTGGGGAGCCTGGTGATTGACGCCGATCTCCCCGCAACCCCTTTAGCCTCCGGGGAATACTGTCTCGAGCGCCGCGGCAAAAACTGTGCAGCCTGTATACGGCTCTGCCCCAGCGGTGCCCTCCGCCGGGAGGGGCTCGACAAGCAGAGGTGTTACCGGCATCTGCTCGATGTCGACAGCCGGTTTCACGATCTCGGCCTCTGTGACGTTTGCGGCAAGTGTGCTACAGGGCCGTGTGCTCTGGGTGTTCCCGGGGCAAAGGACGAGAGTGAATAAGGGTTCCCTGTCGGATGCCCCCGCTAAGAAGCGGGGTATATTTTTTTAGTATAGGTTGAACTTCCCAGGAGTTTTTGCAGGAAAAACCTTCTCTCCTGAGAAATATCTATTTTGGGCAGGATAAAGATAAGAGGATTACATGCCGGAGGAGTTGAGTGAGTGGCATGTTCTTACCCCTTCCGGTCGAAGTAAAAAAGGCTTGCGAGATCCTGGCAAGGCATGGGAAGCAGGCCTATGTGGTGGGAGGGGCCATCAGGGATCTGCTGGTCGGGGTTTCTCCGCAGGATTGGGATCTGGCCACAGACGCCCGGCCACAGGAAGTGGAGCAAATTCTTTCGGGTGTGGGTTATAAGACGGTTCCGACCGGTATAAAGTTTGGAACAGTAACCGTTTTGATCGGAGATCTGCCTGTGGAGATCACCACTTTCAGGCAGGAGAAGGACTACTCCGATTTCCGGCGGCCTGCCCGGGTTCATTTTGTAAAGGAATTGGTTGCGGATCTGGCCCGGCGGGATTTCACCGTCAATGCCCTGGCCTACGATCCTGAGTTATTCCTGCTCCATGATCCCTTTGGCGGCGTCAAAGATCTACTAAAAGGTGAAATCAGGGGGGTCGGTGCCCCGGAGGAGCGGTTTTGCGAAGACCCGCTTCGCATGATGCGGGGCATCAGGCTGGCTGCCGAACTGGGTTTTAAGATTGAGGAGAAAACGAGGCACGCCATTTTCAGGAATGCCGAACTTATCGAAAGGGTGTCTGCGGAGCGCATCAGGGATGAACTTAACCGGACATTGCTCTCATGGCATTTTTTGCAGGGTATGGAGCTTCTTAAGGAAACAGGCCTCCTTTTTTTAATTATTCCGGAACTGAAGGAAGGCTGGCTCTTTGCGCAGTACCATCCGTTCCACCAGTATACAGTTTTAGAGCATACCTTTGAGGCCTTGAGGTATACACCGCCGAGCATAAAGGTTCGCCTGGCCATACTGCTCCACGATGTTGCGAAGCCCAGGTGCTTCAGCCGGGGCGAGGACGGCCGCGGCCATTTTTACGGTCACAACCATCTGGGAGCCATAATGGCGGAGCGGATCTTGAGGAGATTGCGCTATGAAAAACGGCTGATCCGGAGCATTACCACACTGATCAGGGAGCACATGCTGAACTTAAGCATGGGTTCTGCAGGGATGCGGAAACTCATTGTGAGAGTGGGGCGTGAACTCATACCGGAACTGTTGATTGTCCGGCAGGCGGATTTCCTGGCCCACAGCACCTTAATAATTGAGCAGGATCTGGGCGATTTTGAGCGGTTTCGGGAGCGGCTTGATGCCATAATGGAGGAGGAAACAGATTTTAGGGTAAAGGACCTGGCCGTTGACGGAATCGATGTTCAAAGGATATTGAACTGCCGCCCCGGCCCGGTGGTCGGCCGCACCCTGAAACTCCTCTGGAATGAAATTTTGGTCGACCCCCGGAAGAACAACCGCTCCTACCTTTTAGCCCGCATCCGTGAACTGGCCGGCAAGATAGAGGAATGAACTGGTTTTATACTCGGCGCAAATAAAGCGTGGAGGTTGTGAGGCGAGGCAAATGAGTGAACTGGTTGGCTTTCTCAATGCTGCGGGGGAACGCCTGGTCGGTGATCTCGATCTGCCGCCCGGACGGAACCCGGAGTACGTCGTGGTTGTCTGCCACGGTTTCTTAGGAACCCGAAGAGGCGGCGGAAGGGCGGTTGTACTCGGCGAAAGGCTGGCCGCCGCCGGGTATGGGGTGCTGCGCTTTGACTTTGCCGGTTCCGGGGAGAGCGAAGGGGACTTTGCCTCCGCAACCCTGACGAAAAACGCCGCCGATCTCCAGGCAGCGCTGGATTTCCTGACCGGGATGGGTTACCGGAAGTTCATCGCCCTTGGCCGCAGTTTCGGCGGCAACGCCGTCCTGGTTGGGGCGGCAAGGGATCGGCGCATACAAGGAGTTTGCTTGTGGAGCACACCTGTAGATATGGCGGCTGTTCTCAGGGTAATTCTAGGCGAGGATCTGTATCAGGCTATGCTCCAGGGGAATGCTGTAACTTTTGACGACGGTTACCGCACCTATACGAAAAAAGCAGATTTCCTGCAGGATCTCGGTAATTACCGGATGCAGGAACTGGCGGCGGCATTATCTCCGCGTCCCGTTTTGATCGTACATGGGGAAGCAGACGAACTGGTGCCTGTGGAGAATGCCAGACTTTTGTTCCGGGCTGCCGGTGAGCCCAGGGAATTGTTTCTAATTCCGGGTGGGAACCATCATTTGAGCGAACACCAGCACCAGGCCGTGGCAGCAACCCTCGGGTGGCTGCAAAGACATTTTTAGATGCCCAGAACCAGGCGTTCCGCCAGCATCAGGGGTAGGCCTGCGGCAATGACTTTCCGCTGGGTCAAATCCAGATCGTAGGGAACGTGTCGAAACTCCATTTCCATTCGATCTGTGTCAAACATCAGGTAAGATGCCCCCGGCCTGCCGTCCCGGGCCTGGCCTACGCTCCCGGGGTTGATCAGGTACAAACCTGACTTATCGAGCCGGAATCTGGTCTTTCTTTCAATTTCCTGGACGGATCCTTCCCTGGAGTAGTAAAGCGCCCGCTGGTGGGTGTGGCCGAAGAAGCAGACATGAATCCCGGCATGGTGTACGCTCAGGTAGGTGAAGGCGCGCGCGGCGCCTCCGGGAGAAAAGATGTAGGCGTAGGGATGCCACGGGGAACCATGCACGGCGAGGATATGGTCCTCGACGATACACTGTTCAGGCAACTGCCGGATCCACTCCTTGTTTTCCTCTTTGAGGTTTTCTGACGTCCAGCGGAGAGCGTCCTGGGCTACGGGATTGAAATCCTCGATTCCACAGCCGCCGACTGCGGCGTCGTCGTGGTTGCCCCTGATGCATTGGAATCCCTGCTCCCGGCATATTTTCACGCACTCGTTGGGATTGGGGTAATAACCGACAATATCGCCAAGGCAGATGACCTTTGCGACGTGCCGGCCAGCCATGTCGTCCAGTGTTGCCTGCAAGGCTTCAAGGTTAGCGTGGATGTCACTTATTATGGCATAACGCACCGGGGCAAGACTCCCTTCCACCCTCTTTTTTATTTTCGGGGACATGGTTAGCTTTGTCAACCTGTGATTATTTTTATGCGTTTTAAGCCTGGCGATAGAAGGTTCAACGGCAGTCTTGAGGTAAAATCTTGAGGTAAAATTATTACAACATATATTATTTATGATGAGGAGTTGAAGAAGAATTGCAGCGTGCCCTTTTTGTCTTAACCCCTGCCGAGGCCAAGCGGCTGATCGCCCGGGGGGTCAGGTGTTTGCCGGAAGTTGAATATGCCCTGCAGAATGGCAAAATTATAATTGCCGGAGGGACGACCAACGCCTTTGTGGTAGAGGAAATCACAGGACGTGAGATTCCGAAAGAACGCTATACGGCAGGAATCGTCACCGAAGGGAGGCTGTGCATAACGCCCTCCGACACTCGCATTACACCAATTGTGCTGGTCAAGGGGAGTGTGGTGGATGCCGGGTGGGAAGATGTGCTGGATGATTTCGGGCCGGAGGATGTTTTTATCAAGGGTGCTAACGCCATAGATGCATCCGGTTTGGCAGGAGTGCTTGTCTCTTCACCTACGGGTGGCACTATCGGGAGGGCCCTGGGAGTGCTTGAGGCCCGGGGTGCCCACCTGGTGATTCCTGTCGGGTTGGAGAAAATGATACCTTCGGTAAAGGCTGCGGCGAAAAGCTGTGGAAGCCGTTTGTTCGATTACAGCCTGGGCATCCCGGTCGGCCTGATTCCGCTGGTTTATGGAAGGGTTGTTACAGAGCTTGTGGCTTTGGAGATTTTGACCGGCGTGGATGCGGTTGCGATTGGGGCAGGCGGGGTGGGTGGCTCCGAGGGTTCTGTCACAATCGCAGTTTCCGGAGAACGGGAAAAAGTCAGCTCTGCTTTCGCATTGATCAAAGAAATCAAGGGAGAGCCTCCTCTCGCCGGCATCAGGCAGAAGTGCACCGGGTGCCCAAACCGCTGCAGTTATGCAAAGAAATAGGTATGGAAATAAGTCACCCCGGACATCTTAAGGAAGGGGTGATTCTTTATGTCCATTGCACTGGAACAGGATAGCTATCGCGGTTTTCGGGGTTCGTTGTGGAGAAATGAAATAGATGTCCGGGACTTCATCCTCTCCAATTTTACACCTTACACCGGGGATGCCTCATTTCTCACGGGTCCTACCGAAAGAACTCAAAAACTTTGGGAACGCTGCCGGGAACTGCTGGCCGAGGAGCAGAGGAGGGGTGGAGTATATAAAATCGACACCCACACCGTTTCGACCATCACCGCATTCAGACCGGGCTACATCGACCGGGACATGGAGATCATCGTCGGACTTCAAACCGATGAACCCCTCAAGCGGGCGGTCAACCCCTTTGGGGGGATCCGCATGGCGATCAAGGCCTGCCGGCAGTACGGTGAGGAACTGGATCCCGAAATTGTAAAGATATTTACGAAATACAGGGCGACCCACAACGAGGGTGTTTTCAGGGTGTATACCCGGGAAATGCGGCGGCTCCGGCATTTCGGGATCATCACCGGGTTGCCTGACGCTTACGGGCGCGGCCGGATCATGGGAGACTACCGGCGTGTGCCTCTCTACGGCGTCGACCGTTTGATTGCCGCCAAAGAAGCCGATCTGGACAGCCCACCGCTCCTGCGGATTAAAAGCGAGGAGATCATCAGGCTCCGGGAAGAGGTCCGCCAGCAGATCACCGCCCTGCACGAATTGAAAAAGATGGCCGAAGCCTACGGTTACGACATCGGCCGTCCCGCGGCAGATGCCAGAGAGGCCATCCAGTGGCTTTACTTTGCCTACCTGGCAGCCATTAAGCAGCAGAACGGTGCGGCCATGTCGCTGGGCAGAGTGAGCACTTTCCTGGATATTTACATCGAGCGTGATCTTGCCGAAGGGGTTTTGACAGAGGAGCAGGCCCAGGAGTTGATCGACGACTTTGTGATCAAGCTCCGCATGACCAGGCAGCTGCGGACCAGGGAGTACTACGAACTCTTTGCCGGCGACCCCAACTGGGTCACCGAAGCGATCGGGGGTATGGCCCTGGACGGCAGGCCGCTGGTGACGAAGACCTCATTCCGTATGCTCCAAACCCTCTACAACATGGGGCCCGCCCCCGAACCGAACCTTACGGTTCTTTGGGCGCAAGCCCTGCCGCGGGGATTCAAGGAATTCTGTGCCAAAGTCTCCGTAGATACCTGCTCCCTTCAGTACGAAAACGACGACCTGATGCGCCCCATCTTTGGGGACGACTACGCCATAGCATGTTGTGTTTCGGCCATGCGCTTGGGGAAGCAGATGCAGTTTTTCGGGGCGAGATCCAACCTGGCGAAGTGCCTCCTGCTTACGTTAAACGGCGGAAGGGAAGAATTCAGCGGTGAGCAGGTTGCCCCCAGGGTGTATCAGGCCGGGCCGGGAGTGTTAAGGTTCGAGGAGATCTGGCCGGCCTTTCAAAAAATGGTTGCCTGGCTGGCCGAAAAATACGTGGATACCATGAACATCATTCATTACATGCACGACAGGTATTTCTACGAAGAACTGGAAATGGCCCTCCACGACACGGTAGTCGACCGCCTGATGGCCTTCGGGCTGGCCGGGCTTTCGGTTGTGGTCGACTCCTTGAGCGCCATCAAATACGCTCAGGTGGAGCCGGTATTCGACGAGAGGGGCATGATCACCGATTTTAAGATTACCGGGGACTACCCGAAATACGGTAACAATGACGACCGCGTCGATAGGATTGCGGTTGCCGTGGTGAAACTGTTCGACACGGAACTGAAAAAACATCCTGCCTACAGAGGGGCTAAGCATACCCTTTCAATCCTCACCATCACCAGCAATGTGGTTTACGGTAAAAAGACCGGGAGCACGCCGGACGGAAGAAGAAGCGGAGAGCCCTTTGCCCCCGGTGCCAACCCGATGCACGGAAGAGACACCAGAGGGGCGATCGCCGCTCTGAGTTCCGTTGCCAAGATCCCTTACGTACATGCCCTTGACGGTATATCTTATACCTTTTCGATCACCCCGGAGGCCCTGGGGCGCACCGGGGATGCCAGGATTAATAACCTGATTGCCCTGCTTGACGGTTATTTTATGAAGGGGGGACACCACCTCAATGTCAACGTGTTCAACCGGGAGCTTCTGATTGACGCCATGGAACATCCGGAAAAATATCCCCAACTGACCATCCGGGTCTCCGGCTATGCCGTAAATTTTGTCAAGCTGACAAGGGAACAGCAGGAAGAGGTTATCAGGCGGACAATCTTCACCCGGGGGCTGACGTAAGGATGATCGGATACATCCATTCGATCGAAACCCTCGGCACCGTTGACAACGGAGGCATCCGTTACGTTCTTTTCCTCCAGGGATGTGCCCTGCACTGCCGCTTCTGCCACAACCCCGATACCTGGCTTCAAAAGGGCCGACCGGTGACGGTTCAGGAGATCGTTGACCAGTTGAAAGAGTATAAACCCTTTTTCGATCTCTCGGGCGGCGGATTGACCGTTTCCGGGGGTGAGCCTCTGCTGCAGCACCTGTTTGTCAAAGAGTTGTATGTGGAGGCAGGAAGGTTGGGTATCCACCGGGCCCTTGACACTGCCGGGTACTGCAGGCGCGGCAGCATGCTTGAAGTGCTGCCCCACACCGATCTGGTGCTCTTTTCCCTCAAGGTGGTCAACCATGAAAAGCACCGGAAATTGACAGATACCGGGAATGAAGAGATCTTGAAGAACCTGGCCCTGACCGCGGCATCCCCGGTAGAACTGGTGATCCGCTACGTTCTTATTCCCACCGTCAACGATACCGAGGAGGATATCTCAGACCTGATTCGTCTCGTCAAATCCCTTCCCAGGCCGGTCGCTGTTGAGGTTCTACCCTACCACAAGCTGGGTACTGCAAAATGGGAGCAATTGGGGCTGTGCGATCCCTTCAAGGATATCCCTCCCGCCAGTAGAGAGCAGGTGGTTGCCCTTCAAGACAGGCTTAAAAGAAGCGGCATCCCCCTGCACTGAACCTGCAACGCCAGGAACCTGGACAATCCAAGGAAAGTATTCCCAAGGGTTTTTCCATTACCAGTATGGTACAATGTTAGCAAAGAAAGATTTATGCAGGGGATGAAGGGTTGTCCAGGGATCGCATTTTTCTCCTCATTACCTTGTTTTCACTGGCTGTAATCATATTTTCGCTCCAGGTGATGATCTACTACGGTTTTGACAATGTCAAGGCCGCGGTTTTAAGCCTTGTTGCGCAGGGACAATTCGTTAGACAAGTCTCGGCAATCCCCCCCTCCAATATTACCGGTAATGCCCTTGATCCGGTCGGGGACAGAGTCCAGATTACAAAGCCCCCGGAACCTGCAAAAGAACATCCGGAACCGAAACCGGAACCAGAACCCGAACCAAAACCGAAGCCTGATGTCCAGACAGTTCAGGAGGATACCGGCCCGGTCCCGGGCGTTATCCACAGCATTCCCGGCGCCGGAAAAAAGATAGCGCTTACCTTTGACGACGGTCCTTCTCCGCTGACCCCCGAATACCTGAGGGTGCTCGGTGAACAGGGTGTGCGTGCCACCTTTTTCACCCTTGGCAGTCATATCCGGCGCTATCCGGGGATGCTTGCCCTGATTGCAAAAGAGGGGCACGAAATCGGAGATCATTCCTTCAGCCACCGCAATTTAAAGTTGCTTTCCGTTGACGCCGCCGAACAGGATATTTTAAGCGCCTTGAATCTGATCGAGCAGGAGACCCACCAGAAGGCCCGCTTTTTTCGCCCCCCTGGGGGAAATGTGAGCCCGGCCCTGGTTAAAACGGCAGAAGCACTGGGTATGAAAACGGTGCTCTGGAGCATTGATCCAAAAGATTGGAAGCCGGGGAACACCTCCGCTCGGATAGTCAGGCATGTCTTGACTCACCTTGGGCCGGGTTCTATTGTGGTAATGCATGAAGGAAAGCCACAGACACTTGGTGCCTTGCCGGCATTGATTCAGGAATTGAAAAAAGGTGGGTGGCAACTGGTAACCGTATCGGAGTTGCTCGCAGAGGGCCAGGTTACCGATGGCCTGGAGCAGGTGGTCATTGAAACTGAACCGCCGCGGCAGAACGCTCTCCAAACCATACCCCAGCAGTAAACTTCAGCTAATCAAATGGTATCCCTTCCCACCGTGCGGGTAACGCTTTCATCACAGTTCGGGCATTGCAGGAAATGCACACAAGGGTGACGATCCGGATCGGCGCCATCATTTATCATATCTTCCGTTTTTTCTTCGTAGGGACCGTAAGGATCCCAATAATTTTCGATGCTTCCACAGTCCTCCATAGGCGCACCGCAGGATGGACAATCTTCCGAAAGCTGTGTTAATCCTTCACAAACAGGGCATGTCTCCATGCTGCTACCTCCATGAGTTTTTTTCTTATTTTTCGCAGGCATGTAAAAGCTTATGCAACAACCAACAATAACCGCCCCTTGAATATAATGAATACATCTGGCCGGACTGTTGACTTTCTGCGGATGTTAATTCATAATCAAAAATTGAAAGAGCATAATCCCAAGGGCGGGATTCGAAAGAACAAAATTAGGGGCAAGGATGTCCTCAGGATGGATTACTATTCCGTAGAGGACTTTTTTGTTTCCCGAGGATGGGGGCGGAGAGGGTGGTAAATTGGAGCAACCACGTGTTCTGGTCGCAATAGCTAAAGAAAATGTAAGAAGCAACGTCAAGCAGTTGTTGATCAGAGGAGGGTATTATGTTGTGGCGGATGCCGAAGATGGATTTCAGGCCTTGCGGCAGGCGCGCACCTTGAGCCCGGACCTTGTATTAGCCGAAGCCGATTTGCCCGGGATGAACGGTTTTGAGTTGGGAAGGATTCTGGCCAATGACAGAGTTGCACCTGTTCTGTTGATTTCCAGGGAAACCTTCCTCTTCTCGCAGTACGATATGAAAAAGACGGGTAAGATCGATCTACCCATTGGCTATGTCACGCAACCGTTAACAGAGTCCAGTTTATTCCCTGCAATTGAGAGTCTCCTGAATTATAACAGGTATTACCAGATGCTTGAGTCGGAGATTAAAAATCTACAGGAAAAAATTGAAACAAGAAAAATTGTCGAACGGGCTAAGGGAATCCTGATGGAACAGCTGGGGCTCTCGGAAGCGGATGCCTACCGGCGTATCCAGAAACAGAGCATGGATAAATGCCTTCCCATGCGCAAGGTGGCAGAGGCAATTATCCTTACGTATGACTTAAAAAAATAAAATAGTCTTTAGCTGGTTGCGTATTTTATCGTATAATTGCCTAAGAAAACAAGTAGGAGGAGCGACATGATTAAGAAGACCAAAGAAGATGTTCTCAGCCTGGTAGAAGACCGTGGGGTACAGTTTATCAGGCTCCAATTTACGGATATTTTAGGAACACTAAAAAATGTGGCGATCACTGTCGAACAACTGGAGAAAGCTCTCAACGAAGGAATTATGTTTGACGGTTCCTCGATCGAGGGTTTTGTGAGAATCGAAGAGTCCGATATGTATCTGGTGCCCGACCCGAATACCTTTGCGATCTTTCCTTGGCGCGGTCGCGAGGGTGCAGTTGGACGACTGATCTGCGATATCTATAACCCGGACGGAACGCCTTTTGCCGGCTGCCCGCGCTATGTCCTCAAACAGGTGTTGGCGGAGGCTGCCGAGTTGGGATATACCATGAATGTGGGGCCCGAGGCTGAATTTTTCCTCTTTAACACGGATCAGTCGGGCGGCCCTACGGTTTCCACTCATGATGCCGGGGGATATTTCGACTTGAGCCCCCTCGACCGCGGTGAAGACACCCGCCGGGATATGGTGTTGGCCTTAAAGGAAATGGGGTTCGAGGTGGAAGCCTCCCATCACGAGGTGGCGCCCGGTCAGCACGAGATAGATTTCAAGTACGATGATGCCCTGACCACTGCCGATAACGTCGTGACCTTTAAATATGTGGTACGGGCCATTGCCCAGTTGCACGGGCTGCATGCAACCTTCATGCCGAAACCGGTTTACGGGATAGCCGGCTCCGGCATGCACGTCAACCAATCGCTCTTTTCGGATGGAGTCAATGCCTTTTATGATCCCGATCAGCCTCTGCAACTGAGCAAAGTCGCCCTGCACTATCTTGGAGGCCTGCTTGCTCACGCCAAGGCCTATACGGCAATTACCAATCCTCTTGTCAATTCATATAAGCGGCTTGTCTCCGGCTACGAGGCCCCGGTATACATCGCCTGGTCCCCCAGAAACAGGAGCCCTCTGGTCAGGGTTCCGGCACGCCGGGGAAACGGGACAAGTTTTGAGTTGCGCAGCCCTGATCCCTCGTGTAACCCGTATCTGGCCTTCGCCGTCATCCTCAAGGCCGGACTTGACGGGATCAAGAAACAGATTGAACCTCCCCCATCGGTAGACCAGAACATTTACCAGATGTCTGAGGAGGAGCTGGCCAGGCGGGGAATTGAATGTCTTCCGGGCAGCCTTGGAGAAGCGTTGGACGAGCTGCGCAAGGACACCGTAATCCAGGAAGCCCTGGGCCCCCATATCTACGAGAAATTCCTGACTGCCAAGACCCTCGAATGGGAGGAATACCGTATCCAGGTACATCCTTGGGAAAGGAAAATGTATTTAACCAGGTACTAAATTTTAATAATGTTGCCGCCTTGTTGTAATAAAGGCGGCTTTTTCGTCCCACGGAAAAGGGTTGGAGCATGTATTTTGTATATATTGCGCTATATTGATTGATGAGTGGGCGTCTTATGTGGTATAATCACGCCCAAGACAATAAAACATGTGGAGCAATGGCGTTCCATAAAGTTCCTGAAGAGGGATGGAACGCCTTTGTTTTTTCACCGGGCTGTTACGGGCATTTAAATATATTGTATTCATACGTCGAATTCATTGTATGGGTTATAGAGCGGTGCTATAATCCCTGTTAACCGCAAGGGGAGATTGAGTAATCTTGGGGGAGGATCAGGATGGTAAGAATTGACTGCAAAGGTCTCTATTACCGCGAACTAAACGAGTTAATTAAGACGAAAGCCGATGAGGGCGAGACGGAATTTTACCTCGATAACATCAACGGGCAGCGCTACATCGGAACAGGCCTATCCAATCCCGGGATAAAGATATACGTCAACGGTGTGCCGGGAAACGACCTGGCCACCTTCCTCAACGGGCCCGAAATCGTTGTTTATGACAATGCCCAGGACGCCATCTGCAACACCATGAACTCTGGGCAGGTAACCGTGCACGGCCATGCAGGTGACGTTCTGGGATACGGAATGCGGGGCGGGCGCCTCTTGATCAAGGGGGATGTGGGATATCGTGTCGGCATCCACATGAAGGAATACAAGAAGCAGGTGCCGGTAATTGTAGCCGGAGGGACGGCCGGAGACTTCCTGGGGGAATACATGGCCGGCGGAATCCTGGTCGTTTTGGGGCTTGACCGGAAACCGGGAGCCCCCCTTACCGGTGATTACCTGGGAACGGGTATGCACGGGGGGGTGATTTACCTGAGGGGCGAGGTCGATCCGGTCAAGCTGGGTAAAGAGGTTGCGGTTTTTGACGTGACCGACGAGGATTGGAAGGTTTTGGGCCAGCACCTGCAGGATTTTTGTGCGTCCTTTGATGTTGATTACAACGAGGTCTCCTCGGAAAAGTTTTATAAGTTGCTTCCTGTTTCACACCGCCCCTACGGAAGACTTTACGCCTATTAGGCCAATGGAGGTCTGATAAATGGATTTTCAGGTGATAGTAATCGGTGCGGGGCCCGGCGGATATCCCGCAGCGCTGGAGGCAGCCCGGCTCGGTGCAAAGACCTGCCTCATCGAGGCGGACAGGGTGGGGGGAACTTGTTTAAACCGCGGGTGCATTCCCACCAAAGCCCTGGTGGAAAGCGCCTCCGCCCTGAGGCTTGCAAAAAAGGCGGCCGAATTTGGAGTGAAAACGGGGGAGGTTGTTCTCGATTACCGCCGGACGCACGCCCGCCAGGAGGAAATAGTCTCAAAGGTTCGGAAAGGCGTTCACTTTCTGCTGGAAAAGAACAAGGTAACCCTGGTGGCGGGAAAGGGCCGTCTGGCAGGTCCGCATCAGGTCGAGGTGGTAAGGGAGAACGGCCAAACCGAAATCCTCACCGGGGAAAAGATCATCCTCGCCACAGGGTCGGAGCCGCTTCTGCCCGCGGGTTTGAGCTACGACGGGGAGGCGGTGGTTTCCAGCACGGATCTGCTGGAAATGGATGCGCCTCCGGAATCCCTGCTCATCGTTGGTGGGGGTGTGATCGGCTGTGAATTTGCCGGGATTTATTCTGAAATGGGGGTCAGCGTGACCCTGGTGGAAGCCCAGCCCACCATACTGCCCAACGTTGATGAGGATCTGGCCAGGAAGCTCCAGAGTCTTTTTAAGCAGCGAGGAGTTAATCTGCGGACGAGGACAAAGATCCGGAAGGTCAGCAGGACCGGCGGTGTTGTCAAGGTCGAGCTGGAGGACGGGTCAGAAATTGTTGCGGAAAAGGTGCTCCTTGCCGTTGGCCGCAGCCTGAACACATCCGGCCTCGGTTTGGAGGAAGCAGGGGTGGCGCTGGGAGGCCGCGGCGAGGTGCTGGTAAATGAGCGGTTGGAGACTTCGGTGCCCGGTGTTTATGCAGTGGGGGATATAACGGGAAAGGCGTTGCTTGCCCACGTGGCTACCGCCCAGGGGCTTGCCGCCGCATCCAATGCTTTGGGCCTGTCCAAAGAAGTGGATTACAGCGCCGTTCCCAACTGCATCTTCACCTACCCGGAAATCGGTAGTGTTGGTCTCACCACACGTCAAGCAAAGACACTAGGGATACCTTTCAGCACCGGGAGGTTCCCCTTCACCGCCAACGGGCGTGCCCTTTGTGAAGGGGATGCCGAGGGTTTCGTCAAGGTCCTGGCGTCAGAGGAGACCGGAAAGATTTTGGGGATGCATATTATTGGACCGCATGCAACCGAATTAATCGCGGAGGGAGTCTTGGCCGTACGCTGGGGGCTTAATTTGGAGCAGCTTGAAGGAACCATCCATGCCCATCCCACGCTGGCGGAGGCCCTGGCGGATGCCTGCAGGCTTGCTGCCGGCAGGGGTTTTTAGAACCGGCATACCCTTGCGCTTGCTTCCCGGCACTCAATGCGGCTAAGCTAGCCGAGTCACATACGGAATAAATCTATGAAATAAACTATTTTTAACTGATCAAGTATCTTTGAGTGCCGGGCTCGCCCTAAGACTCGTCGCAGACGGGAGCCGACCGTCTCCGATGACGGCATCCATGCCGCAGAGTCGCCTGGCTCGTTATCCTGTCACTTTCCGGCTCCGTTAACTTCTTGTCAAGGGCGAGGTAACACCCTCTGTAAGGTCGCTGCGCCTGTAAGCATAAGCGCAATTTTTCATTCTCAAATGGTGCTGTGTGAGCGGCATGAAGGTCTATAAAGTAGTAATGTTATGTAAGGAGGTCCTGAAGATGGAAGTTACCCTGCCGTTTCTGGCGGAAGATGTTGATGAGGCGACGGTATCCTACTGGAAGGTTGAAGAGGGGGATCATGTCGCCGAGGAGGATGACCTGGTGGAAATGTCCACGAGCAAGGCGGTTTTCACGATCCCTTCACCGGTGGCCGGAACCGTGGAAGAGATCCTTGTTCAGGAAGGTGATACCGTCAAGGTAGGCCAGGTGCTCTGTATCATCAAAGAGGACTAAGGGCCGTCATCTTTATTGAAATTGCCAATAGAAAAGAGGAGAAACCGGTGGCCACCAAGTATGCGGTTTTTTGGGGATGTCAGATTCCTTCTCGTCTTCCCTTTTTCGAAAAATCGATTCGCCTTGTATTAGAACAGATCGGGATAGAGATCATTGATCTGCCCGGATTTACCTGCTGTCCCGAAAAAACCCTCGTCAAGAGCTATGCGGAGGATGCCTGGCTTTTAACCGCAGCCCGTAACCTGGCGGTGGCAGAGGCATCAGGGTTACCCCTTCTTACCCCCTGCAACGGGTGCTACAGCACTTTAAAAACGGTTTTGGGAAAAATTAAGGACTCGGTGGATTTAAAGGAGAATGTGTCACGCCGCTTGCGGGAGGTCAACCTCGACTTCAAAGGAAGCATTGTGGTCAAACACCTGGTCGAGGTCCTGCACGACGACGTGGGAGCGGCGAAGATCGGTATGCAGGTAAAGTACCCCCTGACGGGGATGCGAATTGCCGTTCACTACGGGTGCCACCTGCTCCGTCCCAGTGCCCGGCTGCGCTTTGATGATCCCTTCCATCCGGAAAAATTGGACACGCTGGTACGGGCGCTGGGTGCAGAGTCCTGCAGCTACGATACCAAGATGCTTTGCTGCGGCAGCGGGCTGGGTTTTGCCGGTGCCCAGGAGGAAGCGACAGCGTTGCTGAGGAAAAAGCTCCTGGACCTCAGGGGCAGGGCCGATGCTCTCACCGTCGTCTGCCCTGCCTGCTTTATCCAGTATGATCAGCGCCAGTTCATTTTGCAGCGTCAGGGGGAGCAGCTGGGCATACCCGTTTTCGGGTATCAGGAACTGCTCGGCCTCGCCCTCGGACTATCCGCTGATGCTTTGGGGCTTGATGAGCACCGGGTGAAAACGGATGGTTTTGTACAGACCTGGCGGGAAAGGGCGGAGATTATCGGCAGGATTAAAGAGCACCTGGATCTGGCCGCATTAAAAAGGTGTTACGGCTGCGGTGCCTGTCTGGAGGATTGTCCGGTGGCCCAACTGGACGGGAGTTTTCGACCCAGGGAAATCATCGGGGATTTGCTGAAGGGAAATCTGGCCGATCTTTTTCAAAATCAAGCGATCTGGCAGTGCCTGGAGTGCCACACCTGTTCCGAACTCTGCCCCCAGAAGTTTGGCATGGAGAGGGTCTTTACGGTCTTAAAGGGCCTGGCAGCTGAACAGGGGTGCGCACCGTCACCGATTCAGGGTGGAATAAAAACATTCTTGAAGACTGCCAGGCTTGGAGTGGTTGACGAAAAGGCGCGCAAGAAGTTTGGCCTGGAGGCTCTTCCGCCCGGGGGAGAGGCCGAACTGCGAAAACTACTGGGTCTAACAGGACAAGAAGGTAGGGGAGGATCTTCTCATGAAAGGAGTTAAGCCGCGTATTCCCTCGGGATGTTCCATAGTGGGGATTTTCAACAGGAAAGCAAAAAGATTCAGCGGCTCGGAAGTGCTGCGTTCGATCAGGACAATGCACGATCGAGCCAACGGTCTGGGAGGAGGCTTTGCCGGTTATGGCATTTACTCCGAGTACCGGGATCATTATGCCTTTCACCTCCTGTACGAGGATAAAGCCAGCCAGCTGGAGACGGAAAGCTTCCTGGAGGAAAATTTCCTTATCGACCGGAGTGAACCGATTCCGACCAGGCCGCATCCGAACGTCACCGATCCGCCTATCCTTTGGCGTTACTTTGTGCGCCTGAAGCCTCACCACAAGGAAAGGTTGCAGATGGAAAACGGTACCTGTGAACCTGCGATTCACTCCGGGCAGGGAGATGAAAGGGATTTCGTGGTTCAGCAGGTAATGTACATAAACCGGTACATCGGAGGAGCTTTTGTGGCGTCGAGCGGCAAGAACATGGGCGTCTTCAAGGGTGTCGGTTTTCCGGAAGATATCGGTGAATTTTTCCGGATCGACGAATACAAGGGGTATATGTGGACGGCCCACGGTCGTTTTCCTACGAATACGCCCGGCTGGTGGGGCGGTGCCCATCCCTTTACCATTCTCGACTGGTCGGTGGTACACAACGGCGAAATTTCTTCCTACGGCATCAACAAGCGTTACCTCGAAATGTTCGGCTACCACTGTACCCTTCAAACAGACACGGAAGTTATCGCTTACCTTTTTGATTTGCTGCACAGGCGTCACGGGCTCCCTCTGGAGGTAACATGCATGGCTCTGGCGGCACCCTTCTGGAAGGATATTGACCGTAATCAGGATGGAAAGGCCGAACTGGCCAGGGGGTTGCGCCAGGTTTACGGTTCGGCACTGCTCAACGGCCCGTTCAGCATCCTGGTAGGATATAACGGCGGGATGATCGGATTGACGGACCGGATCAAGCTGAGACCGCTGGTTTGTGCCGAAAAAGAGGATTTCTTGTACCTGGCAAGTGAGGAGAGCGCCATTCGGGAAATCTGCCCGGCCCCCGACCGGGTTTGGGCTCTCAAAGCCGGGGAACCGATTCTGGTGCAACTGGACGAGGGGGTGCAACCATGAGAACCTGTATTCCACCAGAGTTTATTGTAAAAATCGATCACCTGCGCTGCCGTCGCTGCAGGCGTTGCATTATGAACTGCGGTTTTGGGACACTGAGCTTCCAGGACCGGGTTGTGGCCGATAACCACAAGTGCGTGGCCTGCCACCGGTGCGTTACCTTTTGTCCGGAAGGGGCCATCACCGTTGAAAGCAACCCCCTTTCTTTCAAGGCGAACGAACACTGGACACCGGCGGTTATCAAGGCTATCTACAAGCAGGCTGAAACAGGCGGCATGCTCTTTACCGGGATGGGCAACGACCGGAAGTACATCAGTTATTTTGATCAACTTGCCCTGGATGCCTGTCAGGTGACCAACCCATCCATCGACCCGCTGCGCGAGCCTATGGAACTGCGGACATACCTGGGGAGAAAGCCGAACTCGCTGCAGGTCGAGGTGAAAGACGGCAACTATGTTCTGGCAACGGAAATGGGGCCGCAGATCAAGCTGGAAACTCCTATTATCTTCGCCGGGATGTCCTTTGGGTCCATCAGTTTAAATGCTCATAAGGCCCTTGCCCGTGCGGCGTCCATTTGCGGGACACTGATGAACACCGGAGAGGGGGGGCTGCACCGGGAGCTTTACCCTTACAGCAGCAACATTATCGTGCAGGTCGCCTCCGGGAGGTTCGGCGTCAGCCAGGAGTACCTCGACAGGGCTGCCGCGGTGGAAATCAAAATCGGGCAGGGAGCAAAACCGGGTATCGGCGGGCATTTGCCTGGGGAAAAGATCAACCAGGAAGTTTCCCAGACGCGCATGATCCCCGAGGGGACAGACGCCATTTCTCCTGCTCCACATCACGACATTTATTCTATCGAAGACCTGTCCCAGCTGATCTACGCCTTGAAGGAGGCCACCCGCTATCAAAAACCCGTCGGTGTCAAGATCGCTGCGGTCCACAACGTGGCCGCGATTGCGAGCGGTATTGCCCGGGCGGGCGCAGACTTCATTTACATTGACGGTATGAGGGGAGGCACCGGTGCAACCCCTACAGTCATCCGGGATAACATCGGTATCCCCATCGAGATGGCGATAGCTGCGGTAGACGACCGGCTCCGGCAGGAAGGGATCCGCAACTGGGTTACCATCATAGCTGCCGGTGGGATCAGATCCAGCGGTGATGTGGCCAAGGCCATCGCCCTGGGTGCCGATGTGGTGGCTATCGGCACGGCAGCCCTGGTGGCCATGGGATGCCGGTTGTGCCAGAAATGCTATACCGGTAACTGCTCCTGGGGTATAGCCACCCAACGTCCTGAACTGGTAAGGCGCCTTGAGCCCGAAGAGGCAACCGAAAGGCTGGTTAACCTGGTGAGGGGATGGTCTCTTGAGCTGAAGGAAATACTGGGTGCTCTGGGCGTCAATGCCATTGAAAGCCTGAGGGGAAGCCGTGAGCGCCTGCGGGGAATCGGTTTGAATAAGACCGAACTCGAAATCCTCGGAGTAAAACCTGCGGGTCGCTAAGAAAATTTAAGCTGCTGCCCTGAAAATACATCAAGTTCACCCGCCGGTCTACCGCTCGACTCCCGATTCCAGGCCGGACATGACGACGGCTCGCTTCGGGACAGCTCTGGGATGCTGCGTAACAAGTTGCGAACTGCTTCTGTCAAACGCCGCGTTTGGCCTCGTTTCAAATCTATTCCATCGCAGGTCAAGAGGTGTCTATACTCGCATCCCGACCTGTCATCCTCGCTTCGCCTGTCCTGTTACCCGGCCTTCCATAGGTCGCTCGCCGGTAGACCCGGCGGGTATTTTCATACTCTGTTGGTGCCGCCAGAGGCGGCGTGGTGGTCCGCCCTGAAAATGTTCAGCTTTATACTTGCGCTTGCTCCTCCGCACTCAAGCCGGGTCGTTAAGTGCCGGGGGCTGTCTTAAAACTCATCGCCAGGCACTCTACCAGAATCATGTAGAGAGGGCGCTGTCCGGGCTTTTTTTGTTCTTTTTTTGGGATAAAAGTCTCAGTATTATGGTAGGAATTTCATAAAATAAGAAGAATCACTATTGTACGAACATCAACAATAAGGACAGTTCATGTGAAACGGCTAAAGAAAGAACTGGAAAAACAGAAGATTGGTCAGTTGCTTAATAGAGAGAACAGACAGACGCCCTATATCAGGATAGGTGTGCTTATAGGAAGCATTTTTGTTACCTGGCTTTTGAAAGGACCTGAACTGGAGCGTTCACATTTTCTCCTGGTTTGGTTCTTGTATGGGGTTTACACATTTTTTAGCTGGGCACTGGCACATTACAGGTGGATTACAAAGAGCAGTGTTACAAAATGGTGGATTTTCAGTTTCAGTGTTGATACAAGTTTCGGTGGATTCCTGGTATATTCCACCGGAGGGGTTTTCAGCCCGGTGGCCCCCCTTCTTGCCGGAAGCCTCATGCGAGCTTTGGTGGCTTATCCCAATCTACCATCCTTTTATGTGATGTTCCTGGTACACCTGGTAGTCTATTGCGCCGCGGTATTGAGCTTGGGCGGAAGCGGAGTATTGTTTCGGCCTGAATTCTGGTTTAACTTTTTGCTGCTGTTTGGTACCGGTATGATTACCGCCTACGTTATCAGGAACAATGACGAAATCAGTCTGGCCAGAATGCAGTTGGCCGGAGAGAGCGCCGAACTGAAGATGCTTGCAGTGACAGACGGCCTCACCAAGATCTATAACTATCGCTATTTTCAACAGTGCCTGATCGAAGAGATGCGCCGCGCTGCCCGCTTTGACATCCCGGTTTCGCTGCTTATATTTGACATCGATCTCTTCAAGACTTACAACGACACTTTCGGTCACCCCGCGGGTGACCGGGTGCTTAAAGAGGTGGCCCAAATTCTTCGCCGGCACCTGCGCAGCAGTGATATATTGTGCCGCTACGGGGGGGATGAGTTTGTGGCTATCCTGGTGGGAGCAAACGGTGATGATGCTGCGCAGGTTGCCAGAAAGACAAAGGAGGCCGTTGAAAATTTTCCATTTCAGGGCAGGGAGTATCTCCCTGGAGGCAAGCTGAGTATTTCTGTGGGTGTGGCAACATACCCGGATGATGCCCTGAATCATGTGGACCTGGTTGCCGAGGCTGACCGGCGTTTGTACGCTGCAAAGACATCGGGAGGAAGGGAGAATAACGTCTAAAGGAGCGTTTTTGGAGCTAATCCTTCTGGTAGTGCCAAAAAAATCTGCTTATGCAGGAATCTTTAACCATTTGTCGAATTTACGTTATAAATAATCAGGAGGGGGGATGCTGTTCATGAAGGTAGGGTTGCGTTGGAAATTAATGATCCTTCTTGTGGGGGCGATTTTGTTATTTTCTGTGGTTGTAGGTATTTATTCCGATAAAACCATGTATGACAATGTTATCAAGGCAGCCCAGGAAAAATTGAAAGGCGATCTCGCTTTAGGGGCTGCCTATCTTGATCAACGGTACCCGGGACCTTGGGAGATAAGGAATGGAAAGCTATACAAGGGTAGTACCTTGATGAATGGTAATTTTGATGCCGTCGATAAGATTGGGTCCTTAACAGGAGATACGGTGACCATATTTCAGGGTGATACCCGGGTAGCGACAAACGTTTTAAAGGATGGAAAACGTGCCATTGGAACAAAGGTTGCGCCTAACGTGGCGGAAGTTGTTCTGAAGAAGGGAGCTACTTATATTGGTAAAGCCAATGTGGCAGGGACATGGAACCAGACGGCCTACCAACCGATCAGGGACAGTGAGGGCAGGATCATTGGGATCTGGTACGTTGGTGTTCCCAACACGGTATACGACAACATGGCCCTATCATACGCCAAATACATGGCCGTTTTTGGCCTGGCCGGGATCCTGCTGATCATTCTGATCTCCTGGATCTTCGCCGGCTATATCTGCCGTCCCATTCGGGTCTTGGGCGCGGCTATGCAGAAGGCAGGAGAAGGTGATTTAACGGTCCGTACAAATTTTGAACCGCGCGACGAAATCGGCTTGTTAGGCCAGCAGTTTGACCGGATGATGGAGATGCGAGAACAAACTATTAAAAAGATTATCGACACAAGCAGGGAACTTTTCAATTCGGCGGAGCAACTCAGCCGGGGAACAGAGGAAGCTGTTAAAGTAACCGAACAAATTGCTGCGACCATTGAGCAGGTGGCGACAGGCGCGGATAATCAGGCCAAGAGCATCGATGAGGCCTCAAATCAGATCGGGGAAATGATCAAGCAGGTCCGGCAGGTTGATCATAATTCCCGCACCGTTTTATCCGCCTCCGAACAGGCGAGCGCTGCCACCAATGAAGGAAGCAAGGCCATCATGCTTGCAGTGGAACAAATGCAAACAATCGACAAGGCTGTGAGTCTCTCTGCTGAGACGGTGAAGAGTCTTGGCAAGAGATCCCAAGAGATTGGGCAGATAGTAACCGTGATTACGGGCATTGCCGACCAGACAAATCTTCTTGCCTTGAATGCGGCCATTGAGGCGGCCCGGGCCGGAGAGCAGGGAAGAGGGTTTGCGGTGGTCGCTGAAGAGGTTCGCAAGCTTGCGGAACAATCCGCGGAAGCGGCGGAACAGATCTCCGTCCTGATCAAGGAAATCCAGGCGGAAACAGATAAGGCAGTGCAGGCAATGGAAAAGGGCACTGAGGAAGTGCACCATGGAATCGACGTGGTTCAGAAAGCAGGCACTGCCTTTAATGATATCAGGAACTCCATAGTCAATGTGGGAGAAAGAATTAAAGAGGTAGATCTGGCAACGCGAAGTATGGCGCAGGGGTCGGATCAGGCTTCTGCTGCGGTTGAAAATATAGCTTCTATTGCACAGGAGACTGCGGCAAGTGCAGAAGAAGTGGCCGCCGCTACCGAGGAGCAAACCGCAAACATGCAGGAGTTGGCCGCTTCTGCCAGTGCGCTGCAAGAAATTGCCAACCAGTTAAAGGAGTTAACGGAACGATTTAAGGTTTCTGAATAATAGGCAATATTCAACAAAGAAAGCAGGGAGGCATGATGCCTCCCTGTATTTTAAATCAGCAGTGTTCAACATTTTTAGTGGGTGTTAACATCATGCGCCCCGTAGCGGCGTAACACGCTTGCGGCGTCGCTCAGCTTCTGCTCACTGCACTGGACCGCTACCAGGGTTTTGCCCGCCTTGATGTCTTCTTCGTAATGGCGTCCTTCTTCTGCCGGTATGCCCCAGTCGATCAGGCCGCCTGCCAGGCCACCGGTCACCGCTCCGGAGAAAAGCCCTGCGATAGGACCTAAAGCCAAAATGGGACCTATACCCGGGATGACAAGTGCTCCGGCCCCGGCAGCCAATCCTGCCAGTCCTCCCAGGGCACCGCCATAAGTGATTCCCTCCGCTGCAGTGTCCCTGTTTCCACCCATCCTCATTTCATTTTCCCCGTCTTTATCCTCTTCTTTATCCCGCGTGACAACGGAAATCTCCTTGTCAAAGCCTTTGTTCCGGAGTTCCTGTACTGCCCGTTCAGCCTGGTCCTGAGTATCAAATATTCCTAATACAACTTTTGCCATTATTATGCCTCTCCTTTATCGTATACTTTTTATTTTTATTATTCTTGGTTTCCCTTAAATTTATTCTTAGACGCTCATGCCGCCCAGGCGACACCAATAGAGGATGAAAATACCCGACGGGTCTACTGGCGAGCGACCTATGAAAGGCCGGATGAAATCTGGTTATCCTTGCGCTTGCTCCCGGACTCCGGTTTAACTCGCCCTAGGACTCGTCGCAGACGGCAGCCGACCGGCTCCTACGCTGCACCCTTGCAGCGGAGTCGGCTACTTCGGCATCCATGCCTCAGTTCGGCTGCCGTTAGCTGCTCCTTCGTCAAGGGCGAGTAACAACCTCCGTAGGTCGCTGCGCCTGCAAGGATAACCAGTACGTATTT
>DULK01000033.1 GCA_012840385.1 Syntrophomonadaceae bacterium | reverse complement strand
CGGCAGCCGACCGCCTCCTACGCTGCATCCTTGCAGCGGAGTCGGCTACTTCGGCATCCATGCCTCAGTTCGGCTGCCGTTAGCTGCTCCTTCGTCAAGGGCGAGTAACAACCTCCGTAGGTCGCTCATTGTTCTTAAATTTCGCCTCAGGATGAAGTACTCGCATCCCGACCTGTCATCCTCGCTTCGCCTGTCCTGTTACCCGGCCTTCCTTAGGTCGCTCGCCGGTAGACCCGTCGGGTATTTTCATACTCTGTTGGTGCCGCCGGAGGCGGCATGATCGTCTGCCGGCAATTTAGCAGGGGAAAAGGACTCGTTGCTATGATTAATCATCTCATTTTCCGGTCTTATCAAATGCTATCAGGTAATACTTGTCCCCGAGCTTTTGTTCCAGTTCCCGTATCTCCTTTTCCTCCGCCTCGCTGATTTTGGCTATCGGGAGTTCGCCCAATTTGTTCTTGACGTCCATTTCTTTCACCTCCGCCTATAGGTTGCCCGTACGGAAACCTTCTTATTCCAGTTCCGGTGTGGCGCTGCTAAAAAGTTCGGGCATCGCTAGTCCTGGATGATCTCCACCGCCCCGGACTGTTCCATTATGGCTCTGACCCGGTCGCTCTCATGTTTGGGGGCTTCCACGGCAACGATAATCCCCTTCTTGCCTTTCAGGCCCTTGATGCCCTCCCCGAAGGGCTCCACCTCGCCCGGGCGGATGCTGTCCCGCCCGGTTTCGACAAGGGTCTCCTCCCGCACGGCCTCCTCAAAGCTGTCCCACTTCTGCTCCTCTTCCAGCTCGCTGATGATCATGTCGCCGCGGTCGAACCCCGCCTGCTTCAGGGCGTAGACAAGGGAGCCTACCTGTTCCTTGTTGGGAAACCGGGCTATTAAGCGCATGTTAACCCACCTCCGGGATTAATATAACCGGGAAGCGGGTTTTGTAGCCGGGAACCGGCCCGGTCAATCCTGCCACAGGTACCTGCAGTCCGGGCACCCCTTCCCCGTCCAGAACCTCTCCTGCTCCTCCTCGCTGAAAGTTGCCTGGATGACCGGCAACTGCCAGATGACCTCGCAGACCGGGCACATCACCGAATTGGATGCGGCTGAAATTCCACCGATGCTTTCCTGCTCCGGCTGCCCTTCCTTGATGATCATGGATATCCCTCCCCTTACATGATACACGAGACGGCAGGGAAGGTACACCGCCCGGTTGCCGTTAGCTCCCTTTCGTCAAGGAACGAGATAACTACCTCCGGGGCGCTTGTGGTTCTTAAATTCGCCACGAGCTTTCGGGGGTTTAACCTGGAACACCACCGCCGGGCTTAGGAAACGGGGCCCGGCGTTTCCTCCTGCCCAAGTTTCTCCAGAATGGTGGGGAGGATGTCGACCAGCTTGTCCAGGGTGCTCCTGTGTTCCAGGTGGAATATCTTGACATCCCCGTCCTGAAGAACCACCAGGGCGGACGGGCTTACCTGCGCCCCAACTCCGGCGCTGAAGCTCCTGCCCGGCCTTTCGCCTTCTCCCGCCCCGGTGCCGAAGCCGAAGCTGGCGGAGATGGCGAAGCAAATTCTATAATACATGCTACGGGTTACCCCCAAATTTGTTAAACGGTTCGAAGATTATCCAGGGGATCTGTGCCCTGTGATAATGAAGAACCTTAACGTGCAGGGCGGAGCATTTAAAGGGAAATGGCTCTGCTGCGCAGAAAATAGTGATAACTGCCAATATCGTCCTGATGCCGGAGGTGAGATCGCCTCTTGGACTATAAAAAGGATCAAATAAATGCCATGCTCAGGGAAGCCCAGCGCGGCAATTCCGAAATCCGGGAAAAGTTGATCGGCGATCACCTGATTTTTGTGAAAAAAATCGTCTCCAAATACGTGACCGGTTACGAAGAGATCAGCAGCAGGGAAGAATACAGCATCGGCCTGATGGCCTTCAACGAGGCGATCGACAGCTACAAACCGGGCCTGCGTTCCTTCCGGTCCTTTGCCGCCGACGTGATCAGGAGGCGGCTGATCGATTACCACCGTTCACAGAGCAGGCACAAAAGGAACACCTTTTACCTCGCCGACCTCCATCAGTCGCAGGAACCGGCGGAACACGATGCCGCCGGCGAACAGGTTGAGGTCGGCCTGGAAATGGAGTCCTTCCTGACCCGGTTGTCGGAGCACGGCATTGACCTGCGAGATCTGATTAAGGAAACGCCAAAACACGCCGACTCCAGGGTGTTGTGCGTGCGCATCGCCCAGACGATCACCGGGGACCCGCAGTTGAGGGGCCATTTTCAAAAGTACGGATCGCTTCCCCTGAAAATGCTGCTGGAGCGGATCGGGGTCAATGTGAAGACTGTGGAGAGGCACAGGAAATACATCATCGCCCTCTGTTTGATACTCTTGAGCGACCTGGACGTAATGAAGGGGTATGTCGAGCAGTTGGGAAAGGAGGGTGTTAAGGATGCCTGACAGGGGAACCGTTATCAAGGTATTGCCCGGCAACCGGGCGGTCATCATGTCCAGCCGGTGCGAATTCAAGGAGATCAGGACCGGGAAGCGGGTCAGGCCGGGTGATGAGGTCGTCTATTCCCCCGGGGATGTCTGTGAAAGGCGCTATCCTGTTAGAATTATTGCCATGGCGGCATCGTTCCTTTTGCTGTGCGTCGTCGCCTGGTCGGCCTTTCAGCAGGCTGCCGGTGCCAGGGTTTACGCCCAGATCGCTTTCCAGATCAACCCCGGCTTCGAGATCACCGTCGACAGAAACCTTAAGGTGAGCAGCGCTGCCGGTTTTGACGACGCGGGAGAGGCTTTGATCAAAAGCGCAAATATTGTGGGCAAGGATCTGGACGGCGCCGTTTCCGAAATTGTCCGCCTCTGCCTGCGCCGCAATTATCTGAACGGCAGGGCGCCGAATTACATGGCCGTCTCCCTCTATTTCCCCGGTGGGGCGGATAACAAGGAAGTGCTGCAAAGGCTTGACCACCGGTTGGAGGCGGAACTGGAAGAGAACGGGATTGATTCCAGTGTATATTTCCTGCAGATCGACAAAAACACCCGGAAGCAGGCGTTAAAAAACAGGGTTTCCCCGATCAGCTACCTCTTGTGGCAGGAGGCGGAGAGGCGGGGAATATCCTGTGACCTGCGGGCGGGCATCTCCCTGAAGGATCCCAGGATCAATGAAATAGCCTCCCGGGTCGCCATCAGGGTCGGGCATTCATTTAAAGGGAAACAGCAGACTGAGCCCGGTGGATCGGATGGAGCGCCGGGCCTCCAAAAGGGGGAGCAGCCGGCTTCACCCCAGGACAACGGTATGAACCGCCGCCGGCCTCTAAATAAACCACGGCCCTCCGAAGGGCCGGATACCGGCGGCAGCAGAAATACCGCCCCGCCGGCGGCTGTGGAAGATCTTCTGCCGCAAAAAGACCTGAAGGCGGGCCGGCCTATCCTGCACGGGGGCGGTGAAGCGGGGACGGGAACGGCAGGGGATCAGGAAGGCAATATTTCCGGCAGGGCCGGTGCCGGCAGCAATTCCCCGGGGAGCGCAATGCCGGGGAATGATCAGGGTGCCTCCCCGCCCGGGGGAGCAGCTACCGGCGGTAATCCTTCCAAAGGACCGGGGCGCGCCGGGAGGTAAATTTTTTAAAGATTACCCCCAAAAAACAAGTCTCATTCGAAAATAAGTAATGAAAACCAGAATCCCGGAAGAGAAGGGAAAAAGGAGGTAGAAAGGACATGTTTAAAAAGCTGTTGTTAATGGCAATGGTTCTGTCGCTGGCGGTTGTTGGGCCGTCCGCCGTCCTGGCAGGCAACGGCGCAGGGACTGCCGGAGAGGGAAGGATGGAAGCTAACGGCAATGCGGGCGGGCCACGGCAGCTTGAGGTGCGGAGCCAGGCCGGTGTCCAGGCAAACGCTGAAGCCGGTGAGGCCGGCGGGTTGATGCAGGCCACCCGCCGGTGCCTGCAAAAGATGCAGAGGACCGGGGAGCCGGCAAGAGAAGAGTGGCAGGCCCTGAAGGACAACCTCGCCCGGTTAAAGCAGCAGTACAGGCTCGAAACCAGAGAAGAAAACAGGGCGGAGATCAGGGCTATGTTTAAGCTGGCCGTCCAGATGGCAAAGGAGCAGGGGGAACCGGAGGAGATGGAAAACCTGCTCCGGGATCTGATTTCGCTGGCTCCGGGTGATCCGGAACCCTACAGGGAGTTGGGCAATATCTACCGCAACCGGGGCGAGAAGACTCCGAAGGTATTCTGCGACGGCAACGAGTTGAAGCCGGACGTGCCGCCGGTGATCAAAGAGGGGCGGACGCTGATCCCGATCCGCCCGATCACCGAGGCCCTGGGAGCCACTGTACAGTGGAATGAGAGGGAGCGCACGGTGCTGATCAGCAAGGGCGACACAACCATCCAGCTGCAGGTTGAGAACAGGGTCGCCCTGGTCAACGGGAGGCGGGTTGAGCTGGACGTCCCGGCGGAAAACATCAATTCCCGGGTATTCGTCCCGCTGCGCTTCATCTCCGAGGCCCTGAAGGCACAGGTCGGCTTTTATCCCGAGGGCCAAATTGTAACCGTCAATCAGGAAGCCGTCCAGGCCCAAAGCTAAGCGGTATCCAATTCATTCCTTGTCCCCGGAAGACAGAAGTGATTTCCGGGGACTTTCTTTTTGCTATATACAATTGTAACGCTCCGAAAGGCAGTTCTGGATGGTATGATCGGAGACTTGCCCAACTTCGAGGAGATGATCACCACGATGCCGAAAATTTTATAAAATTTTTTAGGACTCAGCAGGAATTAAGCATATTATGTCAAAAATAGCAATAATTTTTGAAATAAGGTTGAAAAAGGGTGTGGGCACTGAGGAGTTTCCGAGAAGCTACTTTTGATTAGAAGGGGGCAGATGAAATGTTATTTAGAACCATAATTAACAAAATAACCCTGGGGGGGGGGGGGG
>DULK01000032.1 GCA_012840385.1 Syntrophomonadaceae bacterium | reverse complement strand
GCTCCCCCGCACTCAATGGCACTTCTCTCTGTAACGAGATAATTAATAACAGCCAGTTCCGAATGAACGTTAATGGGTAGAATTTCCTTTGAGTGCGGGGTCGCTTCGGCTGCCGTTAGCTGCTCCTCGTCAAGGGCGAGTAACAACCTCCGTAAGGTCACTGCGCCTGCAAGGATAAACCAATATTTTCATTCTTTTGATGGTGCCGCTTGGGCGGCATGAGCGTCTAATAAGTGCTGGGAAGGATGATTGGGAGGTGCACCGCTTTTATCTCTCCTCCGTACCCCCCGGGGCGGAGGAGCTACCCCTCAGCCCGGAAGATGCCAGGAAGATCTGCCGGGTGCTGAAACTGGCTCCAGGGGACGAGATCATCCTTTGGAACGAATCCGGGATAGAATACCGTGCCCTGATCACCAAGGTGACAGGGCAGTTTGTTTATGTGAGGGTCCTGGAGGAACTGGAGAACACCGCCGAATCCCCCCTGTTTCTCAACCTGGTCCAGGGGATCCCGAAGGGGGACAAGCTGGAACTGATCATTCAGAAGGCAACGGAGCTTGGGGTGCGGCGGATCTACCCCATCGTTACCGAGCGGACGGTGGTCCGGATCCCCGAAGAGCGCCGGGCATCTCGCCTGCAGCGCTGGCAGTCGATTGCCCGGGAGGCTGCCCGCCAGTGCGGCCGGGTGCGCATCCCGGAAATTGCGGAAATCAATACACTGGACGGGATTTGGGGAATACTGGAGGCAGGAGCGATCAAGCTGATCTGCTGGGAGCGGGAGACTGCCGGCTTGAAGGCTTACCTGCGCAAGGTTGGTCGGCCGCCCCGCGTTCCCGTCTATTTGTTCGTGGGTCCCGAGGGGGGCTTCAGCCCGCAGGAGATTGCGGCCTGCATCGCCAGGGGGGGAATTACCGTAAGCCTGGGGCCGCGCATCCTGCGCACCGAAACGGCAGGCCTGATCGGCTTGAGCCTGGTTCTCTACGAATGGGGTGATCTGGGTGGCCTCTGAAAAGGGGAAGAGGGCGGCTTTTTACACACTCGGCTGCAAGGTCAATCAGCAGGAGACCGCAGCCCTGCAGGAGGTTTTCCGGCAGCACGGTTATGAGATCGTAGGCTTTAATAATTCCGCAGATGTTTACATAATAAATACGTGCACCGTCACCCACCTTGCCGACCGCAAGTCCCGACAGATGATCCGCCGCGCCACCGGGCGCAATCCCGATGCGGTGGTGGCGGTGGTGGGCTGTTATGCCCAGATCAATCCCGAGGAGGTCCTGTCCATCCCCGGTGTCGACGTGGTGGTGGGCACCCAGGACCGCGGGATGCTTGTCCGGTTGGTGGAAGAGGCAGCCCGGCAGAAAGCTGGGTCGGCTTCACCGGAGGCAGCGCCGAAAATTAATGCCGTTCGTTCCATACAGGAAAAGCCGGTTTTTGAGGAACTCCCCATACCGGACAACCGCAGCCGCACCCGGGCCTTCCTGAAGATCCAGGACGGGTGTGACCAGTACTGCGCCTACTGCATTATTCCCTATGCCCGCGGGCCTCTGCGCAGCCTGCGTCCGGAACTGGTGCGCGAAAGGATTGAACAGCTGCTGGAGGCCGGCTACCGTGAGATCGTCCTGACCGGGATTCACACCTCCGCCTACGGCAGAGACCTGCCCGACGGGATCGATCTGGCAGGACTTCTGCGGATGCTGTCGGGCCTGCCCGGTGAATTCCGCCTCCGCCTCAGTTCTGTGGAACCTGCAGACGTTTCGGAGGAACTGCTTGAGGTGATGGCCTCTTCGGAGCGGTTCTGCCGTCATCTCCACATCCCTCTTCAGTCCGGGGACGACGGGGTTTTGAAGAGGATGCGCAGGCCCTATACGACGGGAGAGTACCGCTCCCTTTTTGAAACGGCCTGCAGGAAAATACCCGGCCTGGCCGTTACGGCCGATGTCATGGTGGGTTTCCCGGGAGAGTCGGAGGAGGAATTCGAAAACTCGTACAGGTTTATCTCGTCTCTGCCGTTTCGCGACCTGCATGTTTTCAAGTATTCCCCCCGTCCCGGCACCGCGGCGGCCGCCCTGCCGGATCAGATACCGCCGGAGATCAAGGAGCGGCGCAGCGCCAGGCTGCTCCGGCTTGCCGATGAGCTGTCGAAGGCATTTGCGAAGCGGTTCCTCGGACAGGTGCTTGCGGTTCTGGTTGAGCGACGGGCTTCGGGAAGGCAGGGCTGCTGGGAGGGGCTAACGGATAACTACCTGCGTGTGGTTTTCGCCGGGCCGCCTGGAGAAAACGGCCTGCGGGGGGCCTTTCTGCCGGTGCGCCTGACGGAGCCGGGGGAGGGGGACACGCTCTGGGGAGAACCTGTTGTTTCATTTCCGGTGGATTCTAGGCATTCCAAAAGTGTGATAAAATAGTAGGCGGCCGGCTAGCATAACCAACGGTGAGTTGATTCAAATATGAGAGATGTGGTCTTCACGAAACATGCACTAATGGAAATGGCGAGGCGGAATATTAATGAGTCAACTGTGCTGGAAGTGCTTGCATCCTCGTGTTTTTGTTGATGTAGATCGCAATCCACCTGAGGTGGTTACTGTTTATAAAACAAGTAAGATAAAAAAGTATTGGAGGGAAGGGAAATGAAAGTAACGTATGACCCTCATACAGATACTTTAACAGTAATCTTCAGCGATAACCCTATTTCTGAAAGTGATGAAGATAAACCCGGTATAGTTCTCGATTACGATGAGGGCGGTAATCTGGTAAGCCTGGAGGTGCTGGACGCTTCGCGAACCTGCCGGGATTGAATTCCGGTTGTTGAATCAGTAATAACAAAAGGAGGCAAGCCATGTCCGACTGTATCTTCTGCAAGATTGCGGCCCGCGAGATCGGGTCCACCGTCGTCTACGAAGACGAAGAATTCCTGGCATTCCGGGACATAAATCCTGTGGCTCCCACCCACGTGCTCCTGATCCCCAAAAAGCATGTGAGTTCCCTGCTGGAGGTCCCTGAACAGGATGCACCCCTGATGGGAAGGATGCTCACCCTGGCGGCCAAACTGGCCGGGCAGCTCGGCCTGGCGGAGGACGGCTTTCGGGTGGTGATCAACACCGGAAAGAACGGCGGTCAGACCGTTGAACACCTCCACTTTCACCTGCTGGGAGGGCGTGCCCTGCAGTGGCCTCCCGGCTAGAAATGAAGTAAGGCTGCGCCCGGTTCAGGCCGGGCTTGCTTTTTACGAATAGCAGGTCTTTTATTTCGCCCCTTGTTGTTGTAGGATCTGTTTCGGGTGAAGATGATGTACTCCAGATTAATGGATATCTATAACAGGCTTTTGGCCCACTTTGGGCCCCGGCACTGGTGGCCTGCCGATACCCCTTTTGAGATGATCGTCGGGGCGATCCTGACCCAAAACGTCTCGTGGCGCAGCGCCTCCGCCGCCATTGCCAACATTAAGGATGCGGGGCTGCTTTCCCTGGATGGGCTGCTTGCTTCCGGCGAGGAGGAACTGGCGGTCCTCTTGCGTCCCGCACGCTTCCACCTCCAGAAGGCCCGCAAGCTGCAGGCCTTCTGCAAGGTGATCGCAGAGGAATTTAGCGGCGACCTGGGCGCCTTTCTCTCTCAGGACATGCAAGCCCTGCGCCGCAGGCTTCTACAGATTTACGGGATCGGGCCTGAAACCGCGGATGCCATAATTCTTTATGCTGCCGAAAAACCCATCTTTGTGATCGACGCCTATACCCACCGCATCTTCCACCGGCTCGGGTATTTTGGGGAGAAGGCAACATACCGGGAGATGCAGGACTTCTTCATGAAGCACCTCCCGCCGGATGTTCCCCTTTACAATGAGTACCACGCCCAGATCGACGCCCTGGGGCACAATATCTGCTTCAAAAGCAGGCCCCGATGTGAGGAGTGCCCTGTTTTTGATCTCTGCAAGGCAAAGTATCGCCAGAAGTGAATAAGTTATTTATGGAGGCGGTTTTATGCCCCTGGTGAGAGTGGAGATATACAAGGGGAAGAGCGATTCCTACAAGAAGGCAATTCTTGACGGCATTCACGCCGCCCTGATGGAGGCCATCCAGATCCCGGCGGAAGACAGGTACCAGAGGCTGTACGAGATGGACCCCCCTAATGTGGAGATCGCTGCCGATAAAAGCCAGAACTATACCTTTATCGAGATCACGCTGTTCAAGGGGCGGAGCCTGGAGGCCAAAAAGAAGCTTTACCAGGCGATCGTGAACAACCTGGCCCGCGACCCCGGCATCGACAGGAACGATATCATGATCGTGCTGCACGAGCCTCCCCTGGAGAACTTCGGGGTGCGCGGCGGCAAACCGGCCAGCGAGGTGGAACTCACCCACAGGATCGACATATGATAACGTCTGCGGCGAGTGCCGGGTGGGCCCGGCGCTCAAAGTCGATTCGTTCTGGAATAGTTGAGGCTGGGAATTGAGCACGGGCAAAGCAGGCGCAAGGATAAACCGGTAAATATTTAGAGCAGTTGTAAAAAATTTATTGTACGACCGGAGGAATCATAAGTGAACGAGGACGCGGTGGACCAGGAAATGGTTACAGCCACTGTCTTGACTTTTCCTTCCTCCCATCACGCCTTCAGGGCGGAGAAGATCTGCCAGGAAGCAGGGATCCCCGTGATGGTAATTCCTCTTCCCGGTGAGATCCGCTCGGATTGTGGAGTGGCTCTTCTCCTTTCCCCAAAGCTGAGGGAAAAGGCGGAGATGCTGTTGCATGAGGGGGGGGTTGCCCTGGCGGGCGGTCATGAGATTACGAGAGAAAAACAGCGCGCCCGGCTCTGGCAGCGGGTATTGGGGACTGCCCTGTAAATACGTTCTGGTTATCCTTGCAGACGCAGCGACCTACGGAGGTTGTTACTCGCCCTTGACGAAGGAGCAGCTAACGGCAGCTGAACTGAGGCATGGATGCCGAAGTAGCCGACTCCGCTGCATGGATGCAGCGTAGGAGGCGGTCGGCTGCCGTCTGCGACGAGTTTTAGGGCGAGTTAAACCGGAGTCCGGGAGCAAGTGCAAGGATAACCAGATTTCAGCCTCTGTTGGTGCCGCCGGAGGCGGCGTGGTGGTCTTTCCTGACGATGACCAGGGGCGTCTGCTCATCGGCGTTGCCGGCGGGGTTCTTCTTAAAAACTCGTACCAGGAGGTTTTGGTTGACTCCTCTGGTGGCCGCCAGGATATGGGTTCTCCCCAGATCGTTGGCATCGATGATGGCCGCTTCGACACCGAAGCGGTTTTTGATTTCTTCCACCACCTTTTCCGGTTCCCGGGGCCCAAGGACGATGTGCTTGTCAAAGGGGGGCATGTTCCCTGTGACGTCGTCCACCAGGGAGGACTGTTTTCCGGCAAGGCGGTAGAAATCCCCCCTCCGGCCCAGCAGGATGCGGGTCAGGGAACTGATGAAAAAGGCAAATACCGTGCGGGCGGTCCCTTCCTCGTTCATGATTACCTGCATGGCGAAAGGAGAGGAAAGGCTTCCGTCCGGGTGGACAAAACGGGCGAAAAGACGGGCCCAGAGGCCCGGTTTGACGTTTTCAGGCCGGACGATCCGGCCCTGGGAGATCGCCACAACGCTTTCCGCAATAACAAGGATGTCGCCGTGTTTTAGAAAGGGTTGGGCATAGGTTGCAATTATCTCCATGAGATCGTCGTCGGGAGTGATTACCTTTGTGTGCAAGGGGACTACTCCTACCGGCATCGGGCCCCATCACCTTTACCCTGTAGTTTCTTGAGGTTAAAGCGGGTTTCGGCAAGATGCCACCTGATCCCGCTTTTACTGACAACCTGGTAATGGATGATCACGGTGAGCCAGGGAATTTCCCTGATCACGTCGTTCAGGTCGGTGTGGGAGCGGATGGTCAATTCCAGCTCTACAAGCTGCGAGGTGTTTTTCTTGATGATCACAGCCTCCCAGTAACCGCTTTCCCGCATGGGCTCGCGCAGCAGCCTGAGGCGCTGCAGGATCTCCAGCTTCTCCATGATCTTGCCGTAGTACATCGGCTGGCAGAAGACGTTGACCACCATTCCCTGCTGCCGGCCCCGGTTGGTGAGGGGGATCAGGCAGCGGCAGTGAATCTCGCGGTTGGCGGCGTTCATGACAACCGAAACGTCGCGGACTGCGTCGGTCTCGAAAAGGATCTCGCTGTCTCCCTGGTACCAGAAGTACGCCGCCAGGGCCCCCGTCAGGGTGCCTGCAAAGGCCAGTGCCGCAACGATAAATTCGGTCAGCATCCCCCGCCCCCCACTCTGCCTGCTGCTTAATTTATTTATATGCGCGGGAAACCGCGAGAAGATAAGGTTAGCTGATATCAATTAATGGAAAGTGTGGGATGTATGCGGTCGAGGTACCCTTTAACCCCTTTATCCATATAATAGAGCGAAATAATGAGGAGGAGGGGAGCACGTGTTACCAATTCCCAGCAAATTTAAGTTAGCGGTAGGCAGGGGTGAGGGTCCCACACCCTTGAACGCATTTGACGCCGCCCTGTATGACGCCGGTATCGGTAACCTGAATTTAGTCAGAGTAAGCAGCATCCTGCCGCCGGGGGCGAGGTATTTTCCGGAACTGGAAATACCTCCGGGCGCTCTGGTTCCCACGGCATACGGCTTCCTGAAAAGCTGTGAGCCCGGGAAATTAATCGCCGCGGCCATAGGTGTAGGCATCAGCTACGGCACCTACGGAGTGATCATGGAGTTTGAGGGCTTCTGTTCAAGGGAAGAGGCCGAGACACGGGTCAGGGCGATGGTGGAGGAGGGGTTCCGGCTGCGCGGCCTGCCACTGTGCGAAATGCTGGTGAAGGGGATAGAGCACAGGGTGGAGCAGGTCGGGAGCGTGATTGCGGCAGCGGTTTTATGGTATTAGACGTACCTGTGCCGTTCCGGTGGCGCCATCGGATAGCCGGTAATGCCGATTGCCGGATTCTCCCGGCGGGCCGGGGGCTGGTGGCCCTGCTCTGATCAGTGCCGGGAGTTGTTGCCCCGTCTGGTTTGGAATAAACCTTAATGCATTATCGACATACCGTTGTTATGATACGACAGGTTGGTCAGCCATTTGTTGACGCTGTTTGAAGGACTAGTGTATAATGAAGATGCGTCATCAGGTTAAATCAAGTTTATTTTGCCGGGGCACCTCAATGAATCTGGTTGTTGCAGTGTCTGGAGCACCAAACTTAGTTTGGGGGGAGGGAGAACTGGATATGGCCGAGGTTAGGGTCGGGAAAAACGAATCCCTGGATAGTGCCCTGCGGCGCTTTAAGCGTTCCTGTCAAAAGGCAGGTATTCTGGTTGAGGCAAGGAAGCGGGAGCATTATGTGAAGCCCAGTGTTAGAAGAAAAAAGAAGTCCGAGGCTGCACGTAAGCGCCGCTGGTCTTAGGAGTGGTTCTTTTGTCGCTTCAGGAACGGCTTTTCGAAGATATGAAGGAAGCTTTAAAAGCACGCGAAGCAGGGAAACTCAGGCTTTCGGTGATTCGTTTGGCCCGGGCAGCCCTTAAGAACCGCGCCATAGAGCTGGGACGCGAGCTGACAGATCAGGATGTCATCGAGGTCCTGGCCCGTGAGGTGAAGCAGCGCCGCGAAGCCATCCTGGAATACAACAGGGTGGGCCGTTCGGAGGTTGCAGCCGAACTGGAAGCGGAAATCGCGGTTCTTCAAGAATACCTTCCCCAACAGTTGAGCAGGGAGGAGATCACTGCCGAAGCGCAGGAAGTGATCGCATCCACCGGAGCTAAAGGAACACGCGATCTGGGACGTGTGATGGGAGCGCTGATGCCCAGGATGAAGGGTCGGGCGGACGGAAAGGTGGTTCAGGAAATCGTCCGGACGCTCCTGTCGGAAGCAGAGGGGAAATAGATGCATTAAATCAATTAAGTCAAAAGAAACGGAAGCCGGAGAGACACCGGCTTCTTTTTGTAAGCGCCGCAGGTTTAAGGCGCCTGCCGTGTCGACGCGGTTTCCTCAATCCCGCAGATGTTCGTATCCTTGCGCGGGTCTTCGGCGCATCCGATATGTATACATAATAATTTGTCGAAAGGAGAGGAAACCCGTCTGTTTTTGTCGAATATACTGTTATTTATTCTTTCATGATTTGCACTGTTATGATTTCCCGGAGGGGCTACCGGTGACGGCATGTGGCACCCGGAGCCTTTCGTGGTAGAAACAACATTGGCGGAGGTTCTTATGGATGGAGCCATTGCTGGAAGTTAAAGATCTCAGGACGTATTTCTATACCGACGAAGGGGAAATTAAGGCAGTGGACGGTGTCAGTCTCTCCATCCCAAGGGGGAGGACGCTGGCCGTAGTGGGCGAGTCCGGCTCGGGCAAGAGCATCATGGCATCATCCATCATGCGCATTATCCCCCAGCCCCCAGGCAAGATCGTCTCAGGTTCCATAACCCTGAATGGAGAGGATCTCCTCAGCAAGACCGAGGAACAGATGCAGGAGATCAGGGGAAACCGGATCTCTATGATCTTCCAGGAGCCGATGACATCCCTCAACCCCGTACTGAGGGTGGGTTACCAGATCGGAGAGGCTATCAGGCTGCACCAGAATGCCAGCAGGGAAGAAGCCCGTGAGCGCACGGTTGAACTGTTGCGCCACGTGGGAGTCCCTGACCCTGACAGGAGGGTGAACGACTATCCCCACCAGTTGAGCGGGGGGATGCGCCAGAGGGTGATGATAGCCATGGCGCTGGCCTGCCGGCCGGAGTTGCTGATCGCGGACGAGCCCACCACCGCTCTAGACGTAACCGTCCAGGCGCAGATCCTTGACCTGATGAAGAAATTGCAGGATGAATTAGGCACCGCCATCCTGCTCATTACACATGACTTCGGGATTGTGGCCGAGATGGCGGACCAGGTGGCGGTGATGTACTGCGGCCAGGTGGTGGAGTTTTCGGATGTGGAAACCATATTTGAGAGCCCTGTCCATCCTTATACCCGCGGCCTCCTGCAGTCAATTCCGAGGCTTGATGTAAAGCAGGAAAAGCTTTTCGTCATAGAGGGAACCGTGCCCCACGCTGCTCGATTCCCGTCGGGCTGCCGCTTCGCCCCGCGCTGCCCGGTGGCCGGGGAGCGCTGCCTGAAAGAGATGCCTGTGTTGAGGAATCTGGGCAACGGGCATCAGGTTCGCTGCCACAAGGCGGGAGGTGTATCAGATGCCGGATAGCGCTTTTTTGGAGGTCCGCAACCTGACCAAGTACTTTCCTGTCAGGCATGGGGTCTTCGGCAGGTCCATATCCTGGCTAAAGGCTGTAGACGGTGTCAGCTTCAGCATGAACCGGGGGGAGACACTGGGGCTCGTTGGGGAGAGCGGCTGCGGCAAGTCTACGATGGGGCGCCTGATCATAGGCCTGCTGGCTCCGACCTCCGGCGAGGTTTTGCTGGAGGGGGAGAACGTGCACGCCGCAACCGGAGAAAGGAAGAAGCAGCTTCACCGCAGGATGCAGATCATCTTTCAGGACCCCTATGGATCGTTAAACCCCAGGATGCCTGTCGGGGAGATTATAGCAGAGCCTCTCTACATTCACGGCCTTGCCAGAGGAGAGCAGGCGCAAAAGCGCGTCAGGCAGTTGCTGGATTACGTCGGCCTCGGTTCCTACTGCATGGGGCGCTACCCTCACGAGTTCAGCGGTGGGCAGAGACAGAGGATCGGCATCGCCCGGGCGCTGGCTGTAGAGCCTGATCTGATCGTCTGCGATGAGCCGGTTTCAGCGCTGGATGTTTCCATCCAGTCCCAGGTGCTCAATCTTCTCTCTGAACTCCAGGACGAGCTCGGGCTGACTTACCTCTTCATCGCTCACGGTCTGAATGTTGTGAAGTATATCAGCGACAGGGTTGGTGTCATGTATTTGGGAAAACTGATGGAGCTGGCTCCTGGCGACGAGCTGTACAGCAACCCCCGGCATCCCTATACTAGGGCGCTGCTGTCGGCAATTCCCATCCCCGACCCGAAGGTGAAGAGGGAGCGGATTATACTGAGTGGCGACGTTCCGAGCCCTATCGACCCGCCGCCTGGCTGCCGTTTTTATTCCAGGTGTCCTGAGGCGGATGAAATTTGTGCGAGGGAATCCCCCGAACTCCGGGAGTTGGACAGCGGACACCTGGTGGCATGCCACCGGGTTGGTGGCTGATGTTACGTGGCATAAGGACGCCTCCGGCTATGCCACAACAGATAACAGGAGTGAAGGTTTCCCGCCGGCACTGCCGGCGCCGGAGAGTGGAGGGAGGAGGTATGAACTGTTAAGGAAACTGAACCACCTCAAAATCTGAAACAAAAAGAAAAGCGAGGAGATGAGAAGACAGATGAAAAAATGGACTTGCATCATCTTGCTGCTGGCCTTTGTGACGATGGTGGTCACCGGTTGCGGTGGCGGTAAGCAGGCCGGCAAGAGCGAGTACCCCAGTATCGTGGTTGGCCTTCAGGCTGAACCGACCACACTGGACCCCGCCCAGATGTCTGATTACAACTCTACCAGGGCCGGAATGGAGATGTTCAACAACCTGGTCGAGTTCAAGGACGGGAGCACCGAACTGCAGCCCGGTCTGGCCAAGAGCTGGGAGGTCTCCCCGGATGGACTGGAGTACACCTTCCACCTGGTGGAGGGCGTCAAATTCCATGACGGGACCCCCTTCAATGCCGACGCCGTGAAATTCAACGTCGAGCGCCAGATCGACCCGAACAACCCTTACCACAACATGGGGACATTCGGCTATGCCGAGTTCACCTTCGGTATGGTGAAAGAGGTGAAAGTGGTTGATCAGAACACGGTGAAGTTCATCCTGAAGGAAAGGTTTGCTCCCTTCCTGGCGAACCTTGCCATCCCTGCAGCTGCCATGGTGAGCCCGGCAGCCATCAAGAAATACGGGAAAGACATTTCCCAGCATCCGGTCGGCACCGGCCCCTTCAAGTTTGTCAAGTGGGAGCCCGGTGTTAACGTGGTTGTGGAGAGAAACCCCGAGTACTGGAGGGGTGCTCCCAAGATCGGGAAGATATACTACAGGCCCATCACCGATGACGCGGCCCGCGTGACAGAGCTGGCTGCGGGCAAGATCGACTTTATGGTAGGGGTTCTCCCTGACGACCTGAAGCGCCTGGAGAACGATCCCAAGTTGCAGGTCCAGAAGCAGGCCGGTATGCATACATGGTACCTGGTGATGAACTGCAGCAAGCCGCCGTTTAATGATGTGCGGGTGCGGCAGGCGGTTAACTACGCAATTAACAAAAAAGCCATTGTCGACAACATCCTGAAGGGGACAGGTACCCTGGCAAAGAACATCCTGCCGCCTGTTATCTGGAGCTATACGGATGATGTGCAGGACTACAGCTACAACCCGGAAAAGGCAAAGGCTTTGCTGAAAGAGGCTGGCAAGGATAAGGGTCTGGTTCTGGACTTCTATGTACCGCAGTCCGGATCCGGCATGCAGCAGCCGGTTACCATGGCCACCGCCATCCAGTCGGACCTGGCGGCTGTAGGTATAAAGGTGAACATCAAGCAACTGGAGTGGGGAACCTATCTGGACAAGGTGATGCAGCCGGTTGAAAAGAACGATGTGGTCTTGCATGAAATGTCCTGGATCGGCGACAACGGTGACCCCGATAACTTCCTGTACATCCTGTGCAGCGGGGACCAGTGGCCCAAGAACGGCTACAACGAAGCATTCTACAAGAACGAGCAGGTCGATCAGATCCTCCGCAAGGCAAGAACGCTGACCGACAGGGCGGAGAGGACCAGGCTATACCAGCAGGCTCAGAAGCTGATCATGGCCGATTCGCCGGTTGTTGTCGTCGATCACGAGACTCAGATCGTGGTTATGAAGAAGAACATCAAGGGTTTCAAGCTCCACCCGACGGGCGTGTTCCGGTTTGACAAGGTAACGGTGGAGTAGGATTTCATGAGACGGGGTGGACCGGCTGAAACCGTCCATCCCGGTTGTTTTAATTTTCGGGTGGAGTATGCTAAGGTCTGGGAGAGGTTGAAATGCAGAGGTATATACTGAAGAGGCTGCTGGCTTTGATACCGGTGCTGATCGGAGTTACGATTCTGGTTTTCCTGATCATGCAGCTTGCCCCTGGTGACCCGGCCCAGATAATGCTGGGATCCAAGGCCACCCAGTCAAATATCACCGCTTTAAGGCACCAGTTGGGGTTGGACAAACCCCTTTACCAGCAGTATTTCATCTGGCTGGGAAAAGTCCTGACAGGAGACTGGGGACGCTCCATACAACTCAGGAGAGCGGTGCTTCCCCTTGTTTGGACGCGATTTCAGGCTACTGCTCTCCTGACCGTATTTGCTGCTTTGATCGCCATCATCTTCGGGATGTTTGCGGGGATCGTTTCCGCCACAAAGCAGTACTCCATCTGGGACCGGCTCCTTATGTTTCTGGCCCTGGTTGGCTTCTGCCTGCCGGTCTTCTGGCTGGGGCTGATCATGCAGATCATCTTCGGATTGAAGCTCGGATGGCTGCCTGTTTCCGGCATGCACTCTCCCGGCGGCGAGGGCTTTCTGGACACCGTCCCCTATCTGATCCTCCCGGCAGTGACCCTGTCTGTGGGATCCATGGCGGAGATTGCAAGGATGACCCGTTCCAGCATGCTGGAAGTGATCCGCCAGGATTACATCAAGACCGCACGTGCCAAGGGGCTCGGCCAGAGGGCCGTGATCTTCAGGCATGCCCTGAAAAACGCCATGATCCCTGTGGTGACTGTGGTTGGTATGCAGTTCGGCTACCTTCTGGCCGGCGCGGTACTGGTGGAGATCATCTTCTCCTGGCCGGGGCTGGGAACGCTGATGGTGAACGGCATTCTTGCCAGGGATTTCCCGCTTGTTCAAGGGATTATACTTTTTGTGGCATCAGTCTATGTGCTTGTCAACCTGATCGTTGATATCGTATACGCCTTTCTGGATCCGCGCATCTCTTACAGCTAGGGGGTGATGCAGTGTCTACTCAGATGCCATTGGAAAATGATGGGGTAAAGACGGGTCATGCGAATGACGATTTTGCCTGGATGGAGGAGCAAACCAGCCCGTGGAAGGATGCCTGGCGCAGGCTGAAGAAGGACAGGGTCGCCCTGATGGGTGGAATTGTCCTCGTCTGTATCATCCTGCTGTCGGTAGCTGCTCCCCTCATAGCGCCGTATGATCCCAACAAGGTGGAGATGGCTGCACGGCTGCTGCCGCCCGGAACGCCGGGGCACATACTCGGCACCGACCAGCTCGGTCGCGACATGCTTTCGCGGCTGCTTTACGGGGGGAGGATTTCCGTGGCGGTAGGCTTTATCGCCGTGGGTATAGCCATGTTCTTCGGAGTGCTGATAGGGCTCCTGGCCGGGTTTTATCGAGGGCTGTTCGACGCAATTTCCATGCGCTGTATGGATGTACTGATGGCCTTCCCCTATGTGCTGCTTGCCATAGCCATTATTGCCGCCCTGGGGCCCGGCCTGATAAACGCCATGATAGCAGTCTCGATCGTGGGGATTCCCTATTACGCCAGGATTGTTCGTGGGACGGTTCTCTCCCTCAGGGAGCGCGAGTTCATAGAAGCGCAGCGCGCCCTGGGGGCCAGCAATTTCAGGATCATTTTTAAGCACATACTTCCCAATGCCCTCTCACCGATTATCGTGGCAGGGACACTGGATGTCGGGTGGATGATCATCGCCGCAGCCGGTATGAGCTTCCTGGGATTGGGGGCTCAGCCTCCCATGGCGGAGTGGGGTGTCATGCTCGGCGAAGGACAGAAACTCATCCTTGTTGCACCCCATATATCCCTCCTGCCGGGAATAGCCATCTTTCTGGTGGTGCTTTCCCTGAACCTGCTGGGAGATGGCCTGCGCGATGCTCTTGACCCGAGGCTGAGGCAGTAGCCATGCTGAGTCTTGAGGGAGATCGAACCGGGAGCAGGCGCCGCAGACCTGGCGGGAAGGCTGCCGGATAAGATTAACTGGTTGCAGTGCACCGAAATTAAATGCAGAGCATTTAAAAACGACAGGAGGCAATGTGAGCATGAGGCACACTCTCGAAAATGTTGTTGCAACCTTTTCCATAGTAGCGAGGGACCCGGAGACGGGAGAACTGGGGGTCGCCGTTCAGTCCAAGTTCCTGGCGGTAGGGGCCGTGGTGCCGTGGGCCCGCGGAGGTGTGGGAGCGATCGCCACCCAATCCTGGGCAAACACCAGCTTTGGGCCCAAAGGCCTGCAGATGCTGGAGGATGGCCTCTCCGCCCAGGAGACCCTGGAGCGGCTTCTGGCGGAGGACGAGGGGCGCGAGTACAGGCAGGTGGGGATAGTTGACTCCAGGGGAGGTTCCGCAACCTTTACCGGAAAGGAGTGTTTCCCCTGGGCGGGTGGGGTTTCCGGCCCCAACTATGCTTGCCAGGGGAACATCCTTGTAAATAAGGAGACGGTGACGGAGATGGAGAGGGTCTTTCTGGAATCGAAGGGGGACCTCGCCACAAGGCTTTTGCTTGCGCTTGACGCCGCCGGAGAAGCGGGCGGTGATAGCAGGGGAAAGCAGTCTGCAGCCATCCTGGTGGTGAAGTGTGGCGGCGGCTATGGAGGTTTTAACGACCGCTATGTGGACTTGCGGGTAGACGACCACCCTGACCCTATAAAGGAATTGATCAGGCTCCACAAGCTGTACCGGCTATACTTCTACAAGACCGACCCCAGCCGCCTGGTGAAGGTGGAAGGGGATGTCATGCTGGAGATCATCGCCGCTCTCACAAAGCTGGGTTATTACAGCGGGCAGCCGGTTTCAGACTGGTCCCCGGAGCTTCAGGATGCGCTGATGCGTTACTACCTGACCGAGAATTTCGACGAGCGCATTGCAGAAGAAGGTTACATCGACGGGGAAGTGCTGGACTTTATGCGCAAGCAGGTCAGGGATTGATCGGAGGCGTATGTGGCGCAGGCTGGGAATTCAGCGCTGACTTGAACCCGCACCCACCGTAAGTAGAGGGGCCACCCAAAATGGCGATACGGGGCGGCCCCTTTGCGCGCCCGCCTGCTGGTCCGACCTTTCGACCGTCCTTAGGGTCTGGTTCCAGGCTCAGGCTTAAGCAGCTGTTCTCTTTCGAGTCCGGGCTGCATAGAATGGATGAGAAAGGTGGGATTTTTTTGCCGCGGGAGAGCAAAAAGCGACTGGAATACCTGCTGGCACACTATCTCGAACTTCCCAAAGACCTGGTGCTGGACCTGCCCCGGGTTACCATCATAGGGGACATGCAGGTGTTTGTGGAAAACCACCGGGGGATCATCGAGTATACCCCGGAGAGGGTCAGGGTCAGTACAAGCCTTGGGGAGCTGCGCATTGAAGGAGCGGGCCTCGCCCTGCGGAACATTTTTCCCGAGGAGATCGGCGTGGACGGAAAGATCCGGGCCGTTGCCCTTCTGGAGTAAGGGTGTGAGGCCGGGCGGGCGGGCCGGAAGGAGGCCGGAGCACCTTGGTTCTGAGAAGTTTTTGGGCTTACATGCTGGGCTACCTGGTCCTGGCTGTCAGGGGAGAACACCCCGAACGCTTTATCAATCTGGCATTGACCAGGGGTGTTCTCCTCTGGGATTTGGTGCGGGTTGACAGTGAGGTACTGCTTGTCAAGGTTTACGCCCGCTCTTTCCGTTCGCTGCGCCACATTGCGCGCCGGGCGCGGTGCCGGCTCGGGATCCGGGCAAAGCGGGGGCTTCCCTTTCTGATCCACCGCCTGAGGCGGCGCCGGATGCTGGTGGGAGGCGGGGTACTCTTCTGCCTCCTGGTCTATTTTTTGTGTTCCTTTGTCTGGACCGTCAACGTGGTGGGGACGCGACGGGTCTCCCCGGCACTGGTTAAAAGGATGGCAGCTGCGGCGGGGCTGCGCCCCGGGGTTTTGAGATACCAGGTCAGCGGGAGGGATGTGGCCGATTACCTCATGCAGCAAATTCCCGGCGTGGCCTTTGCCGAGGTGGACGTCCGGGCCCGGTCAAGGATCAAGATCGTGGAGAGGGTAGTGCCTAAAAGGGAAAACACTCCCTGCGATATTATCGCCAATAAGGACGGAATGATCGAAAACCTGCTGGTTCTGTCCGGTACTCCGCGGGTAAAGGAGGGGGACATTGTAAAAAGAGGGGATGTGGTGATCTCCGGGATAATCAGGCCGCCCGTCCCTGAGGCGAAACGCGGCGATGCGCCACAGCCCTCAGCGATCCGCTACGTGGCAGCGAAAGGGATCGTGCGCGCCCGCATCTGGTATCGCTGTTACGGTGAGGCTTTCCGTTCCGAACTGGAAGAGCTGAAGACAGGCAGGGCGACGAAGATTATCTGTATCAAAATGGATCAAAAGGAAATAATTATAAAGGGACCCCGTGAAATACCGTACCGGTTCTATAAACTGAGAGTCAGGCGGCTGAAAATTCCCGAGTGGAGGGATATTACTTTCCCTGTCGAATTTGTTACAATAGAGGCAGAGGAGATCAGGCGGGTGCGCGTGCACCGCAGCGACGATGAAGCCCTGCGGCTTGCGACACAGCAGGCCTGCCGCAAAATGGCACAGCGCCTGCCCGCCGGGGTGCCGGTTGTCAGGCGCTACCTTAAACTTGTTAATGACGGCGACGCCAACCTGGTGAGGGTAGTTCTGACCGTAGAGACCGTTGAAGACATCGGCATCAGCAGGAAGCTTCAGCCCAAGCAGGGGCGTGGTGTAAGTGATCAACCAGAACAAACTTTAGAGGGATTGACAGGGGGGTAGAAATAAGGTTTGGCCGGATGTGCTGAAGCCAAAGTCTCCGTACAGGACAACGGGGATGCGGTGAATCTTTTTGGAAGCCTTGATGCAAACCTTAAATTGATCGAGGAAAAGAGTTCCACCCGGATCATTGCACGGAGCGGGGAGATCATCGTTCGGGGCGAAGAGGAAGCCGTAGGGCGAGCCGTAGCTTTATTAAAACAGTTGATAGCCTGGACGGAGCAGGGAAATCCCGTTACGACTTCCGATATTAATTACGCCTGGCACCTGATTCAGGATAATTCCCAGGCAAGGCTCGTTGATATTCGCTCCGAGGTCATTCTGACCAATGCCCGCGGCAAGCCGATCCGGGCGAAAACGGCCGGGCAGGCCCGCTATATCCAGGCAATCAAGGACCACGATCTGGTGTTTGCAATCGGGCCTGCAGGTACGGGCAAGACCTATCTTGCTGTTGTGATGGCCGTGAGGGCGTTTAAAAACAAGGAGGTATCCCGGATCGTCCTGGTCCGGCCGGCGGTGGAGGCAGGGGAGAAGCTCGGGTTTCTCCCGGGAGACATCCAGGAAAAGGTGGACCCCTATCTTCGCCCGCTTTACGACGGGCTGTACAACGTGCTGGGAGCGGACACCGCCCAGCGCTTTATGGAACGCAACGTGTTCGAGGTTGCCCCTCTCGCCTACATGAGGGGGCGAACCCTTGACGATTCCTTCGTCATCCTGGACGAGGCGCAGAACACCACTCCCGAACAGATGAAGATGTTCCTGACACGTCTCGGGTTCGGCTCCAAGGCGGTAGTTACAGGGGATGTTACACAAATCGACCTGCCGAAAGGGCAGTCTTCTGGCCTGATTGAGGTGCAAAAGGTTTTGAAAGGGGTGGAGGGAGTCTCTTTTCAATACCTGACCCGGGAGGATGTCATCCGCCACCCACTGGTACAAAAGATCGTTGAAGCCTATGACCGTTACGAGGCGGAAAAGGATGAAACAGGCCAAGATTGTTAGGAGTTGAATCCTTATGCTTTCCTGGCCAAAGGGGAGTCCCTGGCTCAACCAGAGCCTTTCCAGAATCACCCGCCAGCCGCTCTTTCGCAGGTTGGCGTGGGGTGTTTTTTTCTTTTTCATTACGGCTTTCGTCCTGGCGTCCAGTTATCTCTGGCGCGGTTATTCCTTTAAAGAGGGTGAAATTGCTTCCCAGGATATTCCGGCGACGCGCAAAGTTGTCTATATCGACGAGGTGGAAACGGAACGGCTCCGCAACGAGGCGGCCGGCCGGATTCCGAGGGATCAGTATTTCTACCAGGATGCCCAGGTTTCCGAACAGGTAGACCAGGACCTCAAGGGGATCTATACAAAAATCAGGGAGCTGCAGAAGGCGAACCTGTCTCCGTCGGAGCGTACCCTCCAGCTGCGGGACTACATCTCACAGGTAACGGGGGCTTCGGTCGAGGCTTTCAGCCCGGCGCTGATCGCTTCGCTGAGCGACCTCCTGCAGAGAAGCGGTGATGAACTCGATTATCTGGAATCCTTTAGCAGGGGCCTGTTAAAGGAGAAGCTGAAGTACACCCTGCGGGAAAATGCCCTTCCTGCCGCCAGGAAGGACATTGCCGCACAGGTGGCCGAGGCGGGGATTGACAGATCCCTGCAGCCGGCGGTTAATTTTATCCTGATCCGGACACTTAGACCCAACGTTGTTTTTGACCGCGAAGGGTACAACAAAGAGGTGGCCGCAGCGAAGGAAGCGGTGCTCCCGGTCCAGCGGACGATTCTACCCGGCCAGAATATCGTACGGAAGGGGGAGCCGATAGATAAAAGCGATCTTCTGGTCCTGAACCAGCTGGGGCTTTTAAAGCCGCGGGTTATCTGGCCCTCCCTGCTTGGGGTGGGGCTTTTTGTGCTTTTGCTGGCTGGCCTGCTCCTTCTCTACCTTTACAAGTTCCGCCGCCGCTTTCTGGAGAATGACCAGTACATAATCCTTTATGGCCTGCTGTTTGTGCTGACCTTGCTGATTGCCAAGGGGGTGACGGTGCTGAAGATCAGCACCGACCCGGAGATAGCGAGCCTGGTCGGCTATCTCGTCCCCCTTGCGGGGGGTGCGATGCTGATCACGGTGGTGCTGGACGCCGGCCTAGCCGTGTTTACTGCTGTCATTTTAAGCGTTCTGGTGGGCATAATGATGGATGGGCAGTTGTCTTTCGTAATGGCCGGGCTGGCCGGCTGCCTGGCGGGAATCTTCAGCATCTCCAGTTTAAGCGACAGGGCGGGGCTGATCCGGGGAGGCATTTACGTCTCCCTTGCGAATGCCGTGGTCATCCTGGTCATGGGCCTACTGAACAGGACCGGCGGCAGCACCGTTTTTATGGGAATGGGGATGGGCATTTTAAACGGCTTCTTCTCTTCAGTTCTGACCCTGGGCGGGCTCCCCTACCTGGAGGCCGCTTTCGGGATCACCAGTTCCGTCCGGCTTTTGGAGCTTTCCAACCCGAGCCAGCCTCTTTTGAAGCGCCTGCTGATGGAGGCACCCGGTACCTATCACCACAGCATCCTCGTCGGCAACCTGGCGGAAGCGGCTGCGGAGGCGGTGCAGGCCGACCCGCTCCTGGTGCGCGTCGGTTCCTACTACCACGACATCGGGAAGCTCAAACGCCCCTATTTCTTCATTGAAAACCAGATGGCCCGGGAAAACCCGCATGATAAGATCGCCCCCAGCCTGAGCACCCTGATCATCACCTCCCACGTGAAGGATGGTCTGGATCTGGCCCGGGAGTACAAGCTCCCGCGTGCAATTGAGGCGATCATCGAACAGCATCACGGCACCGGGCTGGTCTCTTACTTTTACCAGCGCGCCCTGGAAAGCGACCGCCCGGAACTGGTGGCGGAATCCGACTTTCGCTACGACTCCGTGAAGCCGCAGAGCAAGGAGGCCGCCCTGGTAATGCTGGCCGACAGCGTGGAAGCCGCCATCCGCTCCCTGCAGAAGTCCACGCCGGGAAGGCTGGAGGGCCTGACCAGGAAGATTATTAAAGAAAAACTGCAGGACGGCCAGCTGGACGAGTGCGATTTGACATTCAAGGATCTGGACAGAATAGCGACCGCCTTTGTGCGGGTGCTGGGAGGCATATTCCATTCCCGCATCGAGTATCCCGAAAGCATGATTAACGAGATTGAAAGGAGAAGGTCCCGGGGTGCAGCTATTAATCAGTAATGATCAGAGCCGGGTGGAGGTCGGCGGCGAACTCTTGAGTTTAATGGAAAAGGTTGTGGCGGAGGCGCTGAAGGGAAAAGAATTTCCGGGAGAGCCCGAGGTGAGCTTGGTGCTGGTTGACGACGAGAGGATGGCCGAATTGAACCGGCGCTACCGCGGGGTTGATGGCCCCACGGATGTCCTGTCGTTTCCCATGCTTGAGGAAGGGGGGGACGAGCCTGATGCTCCCGCTTCCGGGGAAGAGGTCCTGCTGGGGGATATCGTGATCTCCGTCCCCCGCGCCCTCGCCCAGGCGGAGATGTACGGCCATTCCCTGGAGCGGGAACTGGCCTTTTTGACGGTGCACGGCATGCTGCACCTGCTTGGTTACGATCACCGGACACCGGAGGAAGAAGCGGAGATGCGGCGGCGGCAGAGGGAAGTGCTTGCCGGAGTGGGCATCGGAGAGGAGCAAGATGCCTAGGCGGAGTTTTACCGGAAGCTTTCGGGATGCCTGGGCGGGCCTGTGGTTTTGCGTAACAACCCAACGCAACATGCGGATTCACCTGGCGGCCGCCATCATCGTCCTGGGTACGGTCTGGCTGTTAGGGCTCAGCCGGCTGGAGATGGCTCTCGTTGTTTTCGCCGTCAGCTTCGTACTGGCTGCCGAGATGTTCAATACGGCGGTGGAGAAGACCGTTGATTTATATACACCGACCTACCACCCCGTGGCCCGGCTGGCCAAGCATATTGCCGCCGGAGCAGTGCTCGTTGCAGCCTGCAACGCCGTGGTCACCGGGGTGCTGGTTATTCTACCTCACCTGCAGGCTTTGTGGTAGAATTACGTAAAAGGGTGAGAATATTCGGTGGGTGAAAAGGATGCCGGCTGTGGAGGATGAAAAATTGCTCCTGGAGGCAAAAAGGGCGGCGGGGAATGCCTATGCCCCCTATTCCGGGTTCCCGGTGGGAGCCGCCCTGCTCGGTGAGGACGGGACCATCTTCACCGGGTGCAACATGGAAAATGCCTCTTACGGCTTGACCATCTGCGCCGAAAGGGTTGCCCTGGGGAAGGCCGTTTCCGAAGGGGTGCGCCGGTTCAGAGCTCTGGCCGTCTGGGCGCCTGTCGCCAGCTGGCCTTGCGGCGCCTGCCTGCAGTGCCTGGCCGAATTCGCTCCGGGCCTCCGCATCCTGCGCGGCGGGGAGGATGGGGTGCGGGAGTCTACCACGCTGGCGGAAATCTTTCCCGCTTCCTTTCGCCTGGCGGGGAGCTGACCTCAATGCCCGGTCGAGTTTCCGCTCCAACCTTATGCTTCTGACATCTGTTATCAGGGGAGTGACTTTATATAAAATCGGGATTTGTTTGCATCATCGGAAGGCCGAACGTGGGAAAATCGACTCTGCTCAACCGGTTTGTGGGCAGAAAGGTAGCCATTGTTTCCGATAAACCGCAGACCACCAGAAACCGCATCTTAGGTATTCTCACAACCGACGACGCCCAGGTGGTTTTTATGGACACCCCGGGCTTTCACAAGCCGCACCACAAGCTTGGGGAGTACATGATCAGGGTTGCGGAAAGCACCCTGGAGGAGGTCGACCTGGTCCTCTACGTGGTTGATGCTACGGTTCCGCCGGGACTGGGCGAGGAATACATCCTTGCGCAGTTGCGCAAGATCAGCACCCCTGTCATTCTTGTGGTGAACAAGATCGACGCCGTTAGAAAAAACGATCTCCTTCCGCTGCTGGACTGGTTCTCGGCGAGGGGGAGCTTTTTACACCTGGTGCCCGTTTCCGCCCTGACCGGGGAGAACGTGGACGGGCTTCGCCGGCTGATCGCCGACAACCTTCCGGAGGGGCCCTTTTACTACCCCGCCGATACCTTCACCGATCAGCCGGAACGATTCGTGGCAGGTGAGATCATCCGGGAGAAGGTTCTGAACCTGACCCGGGAGGAGGTCCCTCACTCCGTTGCAGTTGTGGTGGAAGAAATGCAGATGCGGAGCAACCAGGTGCTTTATATCGCCGCGGTGGTCTACGTGGAGCGGGATTCGCAGAAGGGCATCCTGATCGGCAAGGGCGGCAGGATGCTGAAGGAGATCGGCCGCCTCGCCCGACAGGAGCTTGAGGCGATCCTCGGGAACCGGGTTTACCTGGATCTCTGGGTGAAGGTAAAGAAAGACTGGCGTGACGACGAAACAGCCCTGCGTTCCTTCGGATATGAATAGCCCTTCACCGACGACTAATTTCGAGTCCCTTGGAGATCTGCCCTGGAAATATGTTCCGGTTTATCCTTGCGCTTGCTCCCGGACTCCGGTTTAACTCGCTTATAACGCGTCGCAGACGGCAGCCGACCGGCTCCTATGACGCCGTCCATGGCGCAGAGTCGCCTATCAAATTCCTGTTTCGCTTCGGCTGCCGTTAGCTGCTCCTTCGTCAAGGGCGAGTAACAACCTCCGTAGGTCGCTGCGCCTGCAAGGATAAACCACTATTTTCATTCTTTTAATGGTGCCGCTTGGGCGGCATGAGTGCCTATAGACAAATGTTTAAAGTATCGAGGGGAGAAAGGCGATGGCAGTACAGCTTGCCCCGATGATCGAGCATACCCTGCTGCGGCCGGATGCGGTTGCGGTGGATTACGAACGGCTCTGCCGGGAGGCCCTGGAATTTCATTTTTATGGGGTCTGCGTCCCGCCGGACCGCGTCAGATTTGCCCGTTCCCTGCTGGCAGGGAGCAGTGTGCGGGTTGTCACCGTGATCGGGTTCCCGCTCGGCTTTCAGACCGGCCCCGTCAAGGTCCGGGAAGCGGAAAACGCCCTTGCGGAGGGAGCGCAGGAGTTAGATGCCGTGCTGAATATCGGCGCCTTGAAAGAAGGGCGTTTTCAAGAGGTGGAAAAAGAACTCCGGGATCTTGTAGCTGTCTGTGACGGCCTTAAGCCGGAGCGCCCCTTGCTCAAGATTATCATTGAAACCTGCTACCTGACCGACTCCGAAAAGCTGCTGGCCGTCCGCCTGATTCGGGAAGCCGGAGCGGACTTTGTAAAAACCTCGACAGGGTTTGGGCCCGGAGGGGCAACGGTGGAGGACGTCAGCCTCCTGAAGGGGGCTGCAGACGGGCGGCTGAAAATTAAAGCCGCCGGAGGGATAAGAACGAGGGCACAGGCGCTGGCCCTGATGGCCGCAGGGGCGCACCGCCTGGGGACGAGCTGCGGGCCTGCTCTCTTACAGGAAGAAGACAGCCTCTTGTAAATATTTTTTCTCATAGCAGGAATTCTCCTCAGGATGGCGAATGAAATAACTATGGTTCTCCGAGTCCCTCAGCCTGTTGCTTCAGGCTATGGTTGTGGGACCGATAGGGTACATCCGGAAACGGATATGCCTCCCGGTGTGGAAATGAGACGGTGAAATTGCTTCGTATCGACCCGGATGGAACCCTTCGGACCATCCGGTTAATTTTTGTTAATTCAACAAAATAAAAATTCTTAAAATTATCTGTAAACTTTTTGTAACTCAGGCAGGTAATCACTATTGATAAGCCAAAATATAAAATTCAAAATAAAATTAATAATAATGTTGTTATTATCAATATTTCCACTCCTTCTTTGAACCAGGTTCTTGATGACCGAAAAAAGTTCAGTTTGACTCACGTATTTATTTAACAGGAGGACGGATTTTCATTTCAAAACCGAATTTGGCGGTGGGTGCCTGCAAAGGGAGCTAAGGGTAGCCCAGCCCATAGCCCGGTGGTTTGTCATTGCGCCTCTACCAGCGAGCCACAGCGGGCTACCTGCCGCATTTTTAATAAGAACTCCCGGTTACCTCAGATTGTTAAAATTGTGTAACAATATGTTAATATTTTGTAAACAGCATTCTTCTGCGGCAGGATATTATATTGCAAAGGCTAAATTTAACTGGTGAAAGCGATTAAAGCGACGATTAAGATGAATTTTTACGAAGCGCCATGTGCATGCTTCTCTGCTGGACAGGCAAGCTTTATTCTGTTGTATTGCCTCGGAGGAGGCGGGTTCTAGCAGAGCTTTTGAGGCGGTGGCCAGGGAGTGGGGGGCCAGCTACCCCTTTTATGAGTTTATCGCAACTCCTGGTTCCGGCTTTATGCTGGAGACTGCCTCTTATTTTTTTGACTAAAAGACCAGAACGGGTGAGGTGATGCCTGCGGTTAACGATGGTACGGATCCGGAGAGGAAAGGCTCCGGGGTGTTCAGATCAAGCGATCAATAATTTAAGGGAGGGGAAGCTCATGAAGGGAATCAGCCGCCGCGATTTTATGAAGCTGTGCGCGGGCTCTGTTGCTGCTGTCAGCCTCAGCCAGGCCCTGATGCCGGAACTGGCAAGGGCGGTGCCTGCGGCGGGAAATCCCCCGGTGCTATGGATTCAGGGGGCGAGCTGTACCGGCTGCTCCATTTCTCTTTTGAATTCGGCGCAGCCGGGCGTGAAAGAGATTTTAACCGAGATTATCAGCCTCAAATTTCATCCCAACGTTTCCGCCGCTGCCGGCGATTTGGCCATGAAGGTAATCGAAGAAACGGAGAGCGCCGGAAAGTTCTATCTGGTGGTGGAAGGCGCGGTTCCGACGAAAGACGGGGGGATTTACTGTACCGTTGGAGAGCGGGACGGAAAGGAGATTACCTTCCTCGACAGGGTTAAGGAGCTCGGCAGCAAGGCCGATGCCGTCCTGGCTGTGGGGACATGTTCCGCTTTTGGCGGGATTCCTGCCGCCAAGCCGAACCCGACGGGGTGCAAGAGCGTATCAGAAGTATTCAATGAAGCGGGTATCAAGACCCCGGTGATCAATATCGCTGGTTGTCCTCCTCATCCTGACTGGATTATCGGGAGTCTTGCCCATGTTCTGCTCTTCAATGAGATTCCTGAACTGGATCAAACTGGGAGGCCGAAAGTTTTCTACGGGAAAGTCGTCCACGAGAACTGCCCGCGGCGCCAGTATTTCGACGCCAGCAAGTTTGCCAGGAATTTCAGTGAAGAGGGCTGTCTCCTGGAGATCGGGTGCAAGGGGCCGCTGGCCCACTGCGACAGCTTTGACAGGCAGTGGAACAACGGCACGAACTGGTGCATCAAGGCGGGCGCTCCTTGCATTGCCTGTACCGAAAAGGGATTCCCGGGCTGTGCCGTGCCATTCTACGAGAGAATGGAGGGTGTGCCGCTTCCCAACATAACCGCCAGCGCAGACGCAGTTGGCGCCGTTCTGGGTGCTGCGGTGGTGGCCGGTATCGGTGCCCACCTGATTGGAAATCTTGCCACCGGAAGGCTTGGCAAAAAGGACAAGGAAGGGTAGGTGAGCAGGAATGCCAAAAGTAATTGTTGATCCGGTAACCAGGATTGAGGGACATTTGAAGATAGAGGTCGAGGTCGAGGGAGGCAAGGTAGTCAGTGCGAAAAGCTCAGGCACCCTGTTCCGCGGCCTGGAACTGATCCTTCGGGGGCATGACCCGAGGGACGCCCAGGAAATTGTCCAGCGCATCTGCGGTGTATGCCCGATCGGCCACGGCACCGCCGCCACCCTGGCCCTGGATGATGCCTTTCAGATCAAGCCACCGCATAACGGCCGGATCATCCGCAACCTGATCCTGGGTGCCAACTATATCCAGTCCCACATCCTGCACTTCTATCACCTGGCGGCACTGGACTACGTCAAGGCCCCGGACAATATCCCGCCCCTGGCACCTCGCTACGAGGGGGACTACCGGCTGCCTGACGCCGTCAACACCGCTGCGGTCAACCACTACCTGCAGGCCCTGGAGATGCGCAAAAAGGCGCACGAGATGCTGGCCATCTTCGGCGGTAGAATGCCCGGCCAGAGGGCGATCGTCCCGGGCGGTGTCACCGAAACGGTCGATACCGAGAAGATCGTGCACTTCAAATACCGGCTGGCCGAACTGATCGACTTCATTGATAATGTATATGTGCCTGACGTGCTTGCGGTGGCCGATGTCTACAAGGACTGGCTTGAAATCGGGGCAGGGTGCAAGAACCTGCTTGCCTACGGAGCATTCCCGGTTGACGACAACGGAACCCTCTTCTTCAAGCGGGGCGTTTACACCGAGGGGTCGGAAGGCGATTTGGATCCGGAGAAGATCACCGAAGAGGTAAAATACTCCTGGTACAACGACGATACGGGCGGAAACAAGCCCGGTGAGAGCGTGATCACTCCTGAGCCCGGCAAGGATGGTGCCTATTCCTGGCTGAAGGCGCCGCGCTACGACGGTAAGGTGCACGAAGTAGGGCCGCTTGCCAGAATGTGGATCGGAGGGGAACCCAAAATCCGGGCATTGGGAGACAAGGCATTCTCCGTCATGGGCCGGCATGCCGCAAGGGCTCTGGAGTGCCAGAAGCTCGCTCACGCCATGGCCGACTGGGTGATGCAGTTGGAGCCCGGAAAACCTACCTGTACGCCTCACAAGGTGCCTAACAGGGCGGAAGGAATGGGCCTCACCGAAGCCGCCCGGGGCGCTCTCGGCCACTGGATCAAGATCGAAGGCGGCCGTATCGCCAAATACAATGCGGTTGTGCCAACCACCTGGAACGGCGGGCCGCGCGACAGCAAGGGGCAGCCGGGGCCCATCGAACAGGCACTGGTCGGGACGCCGGTGAAGGACCCCAACAACCCGATCGAACTGGTGCGTGTGGTGCGCTCCTTCGACCCGTGCATTGCCTGTGCCGTACACGTCATTACCCCGGGCCGGGACGTTCGCAAGTTCCGGGTCTACTAGGGGGGATATAGCATGAAGGGATGGATTTACCGTCATACCCTGGCAGTCCGCTTCTTTCACTGGTGGAATGCGGTCTCGATTTTCATCCTGATCCTGACGGGGTTTTACATCCATACCCCGTACGGATTCCCTATTTTTCCTTCAATGGATGTCGCCCGCAAGCTGCACTTTATCTTCATGTACGCGGTCATCGCCGGTCTGATCGGGCGCCTCTACTATGCCTTTATCAGCGGTGATTATAAGAACTTCAGGCCTCGCCTGCTGGACATACCGAATATGTTCAAGCTCATGAAATACTACCTGTTCCTGAGCGACGAGCTGCCCGACTGGGGAGAAAAGTACAACCCCGGGCAGAAGATGATGTATGCCGGGTTTGTGCCCCTGCTCATCATCCAGATCTTCACGGGGTTCGTCCTTTACTTCCCGACCGCCTTGAACCACTGGGCCTACTGGTTGGGTGGGCCCCACATAATCCGCATTATCCACTACGTGGTTGCCTGGATTTTCGTTTACTGCGTGGCGGCACACCTTTACCTGGACTTCAGCGAGGGTGTTGCCAACATCGTGGGGATGATCACCGGGTACATACCTGCCGATTTTCACGAAAAGCACAGGAAGAAGCACGCACCCGCCGTTCAGGAAACCGGAAGGACCGTGCAGGGCTAGCTCGGACTGTTGCTTGAAAGGGCCGGTTCGCGTCGAGCGAACCGGCCTTAACAGTATAATCCACTCTAAAGTGGAGATCCGGGTTAAACTGTTTCGCTTCGACTGCCGCTGGTTGCTCCTCGTCAAGGGCGGGGAAACGGGGCCGTACGGTTCTTTGCCCGCAAGGAGTAGCAGTCTTCTGCTGATGCCGCTTGAGCGGCAGAAAGGTCTGACTGAAATAAATTGAAAGAGGCGGGACAGGATAGATATAATCTGATAAAAGCCTGCAATGCGCCAGGTTCAAAGAAGGGGGATTCCTGTGGGGAAGAAGCTGGTAGTGGGGATCGGCAACCTGCTTTTAAAGGACGAGGGCGTGGGGGTTCACGTCATCAGGGCCTTGGAAAAGCGCGCCCTGCCGCCGGATGTGGAGCTCATCGACGGGGGGACTGCCGGGGCGGACCTGCTGCCCTACCTGAGCGGCGCGGAAAAGATCATTATCGTGGACGCCCTGATGGGCGGGGGGGAACCCGGCGCCATCTACTGCCTGACCCCCGATGACTGCGAGCCACAGGAAGAAGGCGTCTCCATCTCCCTCCATGACCTGGGCGTCCTGGTTGTGCTCAAGGACCTGGAACTGCTGGAGGGGAGAAAAACGCCGGTTTTGATCATCGGTATTGAGCCCAAAGAACTGGGCTGGGGTATGGAACTCACACCTGAGGTGGCGGCCAGCCTCCCCAGAGTGATAGAATTAATTGAAAGAGAGATAACATAAATTACCTGGTTTGCATCCGGGTTATACCCTGTTCAAATCCTGGCGGAAGTGGTAAAGTAATTAATGGAAACAATACCAGTACACAGGGAGGCTCGGGTCAGTTGGAAAAGCAGTGGACAGGCCGGATGAAAGGGAGTTATCACTCCGGGAAAACATTTCAGAAAGTATGGGCAGGGGCTTTTCTTTGCCTCTTTTTCTGTTTTATCATGACTGCGCCCCTGCCGGCGGAAGCCTACAGCCTGCTGCATGAGGATATCGTGACAGAGCCGGTGGCATCCGGTGTCACCATGCAGCAGTTCAGCCAGCAGACCGACGAGGGCCCCCTAAAGATCTTTGTGCTCCGTGTGGACCTGACCAATCCGTACGTCAGGCTGGACGTTCTTACCGGGGCCGACAACAGGAGTTTCGGCAAGGCGAGTCCCGTTCTTGACATGTCCCGGCAGGCCGGGGCGGTGGCAGCCATCAACGGGGACTTCTTCATCACGAAAGAGGGGAAGCACCCCCTGGGGTTTACCGTCAAGCAGGACGAGGTGGTTACGAGCCCAATGCTGCGGGACGATTTTTACTCCTTTGCCCTGACGGAGGATCTCGCTCCTTATATCGCTCTCTTTGAATTTAAGGGAACGGTAACGGTAGCGCCGCCCGGGGCGGAATCCCCCGCCAGTTTCCCCCTCTCGGGGATCAACAAGCCGCCGTATTCCACAACGGTAAACGGCGTTGTCTACGATTCGGATACCGGGAGCCTGCAGCTGTATAATACCTTCTGGGGCCCTACCAGCCGGGGGGCACAGGCCGGTTTGCCCGGCTGGACGGAGGTCGTGGTAGACCGGGGAATCGTGCAGGAGGTGCGGGTGGATCAGCCCCCTGCCGCCATTCCCCAGAACGGTTACGTTCTCTCCGGGCACGGTGCTGCGGCCAGCTTCCTGCAGGACAACTGCACTCCCGGCGCGAAGGTGAGCGTTGACTACAGCATTACGCCCCTGGGCGGGGAGATTCAGACCGCCATGGGGGGCAAGGACCTCCTGGTTGAGAACGGGCAGCCGACAGGGATATACAGCAGAGAGCTGGAAGGAAAGTTCGCCCGTTCTGCCCTGGGCTTTACCCGGGACGGAAAAACCCTATATCTCGTGGCAGTGGAAGAAAGCAAGGAGAGCCGCGGCATGTACCTGCGGGAGCTTGCCGGCTTCCTGGCGGACCGGCTGGGAGTGTGGCGCGCCCTGAACCTGGACGGGGGCGGCTCCACAAGCCTGGCCGTCAGGCCCCTGGGAGATGAGCAGAACGTGCTTGTCAATTTGCCCGCACAGGGGAGCCAGCGCCCGGTACCGGTTGCCCTGGGAGTTTTCTCGACCGCGCCCAAAGGGAACCTTGCCGGCCTGGTGATCAAAGGCCCGCAGGAGGTGCTTGCGGGGTTGGCCGGCACCTATACGGTGCGCGCCTACGACCAGTATTTCAACCCTGTGTCCATCGATCCCGGCCGGGTTACCTGGACGGTTAAAAACGTGCGGGGGTCCGTGCAGAACGGTGTGTTCCGGCCGGCGGAGGGAGGCGCTGCCGTCCTGGAAGCATCATACCAGGGTGTTAAAAAGGAGTTCCCGGTGCGGGTCGTGGGACCTGCCGACCTGGCAGACCTGGAGATCAATCCCGGTGAGATCAGGCTTGATCCCGGTGGCGAGATTGCCCTCCGGGCACAGGTGCGCGGCAAGGACGGAAGGGTGTGGCAGTTGCCCTTTGACGCAGTGCATTGGGAGGTGACCGGGGGAATCGGGACCGTTGCAAACGGAAAATTCACTGCGGCCGGTGAGGATGCTACTGGGAAGTTAAAGGCCGGCTTCTTGAGCTTGACCGCCGAAATCCCCGTGGCGGTCGGAGTTCCCCTCCCCGCCGATGTCAAAAACCACTGGTCGCAGATCCCGGTGAGGGAGCTGATCCGGAGGGGAATCGTGCACGGCTATCCGGACGGAACCTTCCGCCCGGACCAGCCTGTTACCAGGGCGGAGTTCGTGACCATTCTGTCGAACGCCTTCAACTGGCAGGCTGAGGCGGATGTCAGGCTGCCCTTCAAGGATAAAATCCCAGATTGGGCGCTTCCGAGCCTGAAGGCCGCCTGGAGCCGTCACATCTTCGCAGGCTATGCCGACGGAACCTTCCGCCCCGACAGGGCGATCTCCCGGTCGGAACTGGCCGTTATGATGAGCCAGGCCCTTGGACTGCCCGGCCCCTGTGAACCGGTTGTTTTCAAGGATGCGGCTCAGATACCTGCCTGGGCAAGGGATGCGGTGCAGCGCCTCGCTGCTGCCGGGATCATGCGCGGCAGCGAGGGGTATTTCCGTCCCCTGGCTTCGGCCACCAGGGCGGAGGTGGCCGCCCTGATCTACCAGGCCCTGAATTACTCGAAATAATTCCAATCCCGATCACGGACTACAGTTCCCGTGCAAAACGCTTCGGTGAATGCCGGCCTTCGGGTGTTTCAGCTTTCGGGGGCGTGCAGTAATGGTAGAGAAGAGACGGATTGCGATACTGGCCGTACGCTTCGGCAACGGCCACTGGCAGGCCGCCCGGGTTTTGAAAGGGGCGTTGGAGGAAGCCTACCCCGGGGTCCAGGTAGAAGTTATCAACTACCTGGTATTCGCGGGCTTGTTATTTGACTGGCTGACCAGACTGGCTTACCATGACCTGATGATCCGCATCCCGTGGCTTTACCGGAGATTTTTTGCGTATACTAACCAGCTCCGGCCGGGTTCCCTTTTTCAGAGAATCATCAATGCCTGCGGGAGGCGCAGGTTTCTCCGGTATCTTCGACGGGCCGAACCGGTCCTGCTGATCAGCACCTTTCCGGTCCCCGCCGCCGTGGCCTCGCACCTCAAGCGGCGCGGCCTGATCAACCGCCCGCTGGTGACGGTGATCACAGACTACACCCTGCACAGACAGTGGCTGCAGCCCGGAACCGATCTTTTCATTGTAGCCAACGAAGCCCTGGCCGAAGACATGATCGGGCTCGGGGTCCCCTCACCAAAGGTTAAAGCCACCGGAATCCCGGTCGACCCCCGTTTCGGAGAGCGCAAAGGGTATACTCCCGGACACCTGCTGCCGGGCCTGTCTCCGGCAGAGGAAAAACTTCCCCTTGTACTGGTCATCAACGGCGCAACCAGTTTCGGGGGGGAACTCCCCAGCATCTGCCGGCTGCTGGCCGATTTCCCGTTGCCCCTGATTGGAGTGGTGCTGGGTGTCAGGCATCCCCGCCTTCGTCTTGCCCTGCGCCGGGCCGTCAGAAAGCGGCGCAACAGGGTTTTCATCCTTGGGTACTCCCGGCAGGTGCCTGAATTCATGGAGGCCGCGGCCTGCCTGATATCCAAGACCGGGGGAATGACGGTGAGCGAGTCCCTGGCTGCAGAACTGCCCATGATCATTTACCGCCCACTCCCCTGCCAGGAGGAGGGGAACAGGGACTTTCTCGTGCAGGCCGGGGCGGCCCTTGCCCCCCGAAGCCTTGAAGAACTGGCAGAAGACTTGAAACGCCTGCTCACGGAACCGGAACTGCGGGCGCGGATGCAGAAGGCGGCTTCCCGGCTGAAAAAACCTGACGCCGCCCGCGCAGCCGCTTTGCTTTTGGAACCCTATCTAAATAAATGATCCGGCTTATCGCTGCGCTTGCTTTCCGGCACTCAAGAAAGATTCACTGACTGAACCATTCCAGAACGAATTATGAGACTGGGTTGTTTATGCTATGGCAGACGATCAGGCCGCCTCCGGCGGCACCAACAGACGAACGTATTTCCAGGGCAGTAATTTTGGGTGACGGTTGAACTCTGGGTGGTTTGTTTCCACCCGCTCCTGCTTGCGACCCGGATATCACCAGGGCTCGCTGAGATCAGTTCTCAGGCCACAGCGGAACTATGTAGCAACGCCTGTTTTTATCTGATGTTGCCGTGCGGGCGGCATGAGGGCCTAACGTTTGATGATCAACACCCCTAAAACGATCAGTATGGCCCCTATCAGTTTGGCAGGAGTAAATTTTTCTCCCAGCAGCAGTGCTGCCAGCATGACGGTGACGATGGGGAAACCCGACATGATGGGGCTGATCTGGGAAACCTCCCCGAACTTGATGGCGTAGTAGTAGGCCAGGTGCCCCAGCAGAGAGGCGCATACCCCCTCCAGGCCTATGAAGAGCCACGCCTTAGGGGTGACGGATGCCAGGCTTCCCGCCTGTCCTGTGGCCAGCAGCCAGACCAGCAGGATGGCGGTGATGACGATGCTCCGCATGGAAAGGGCTATGTTTGGATTCACCTGGACCAAACCCATTTTCCCGAAAATGGGGGCGATTCCCCAGAAAAGCATGCCGATCAGGGCAAAGATAAAGGTTTTCACAGCTTAATCCCTCCTGTCTCTAACTATTGGAAAGGGTAGAAGACCAAACCGTAAATATTATAACTTTAGATGAGCCTTTATAATGCCCTTGAATGATAAATCTCAACCAAAAAGGCGGTTCCCGGTGCGGTAAAGATTTTTCTTTACATCTTTCAAACCGGTATTATAATATTGCTGTGGCCGGACGGCATTTTAATTCCTGATTTGCTTGGAGGATGGAGAACGGAATATGTTCAGACAGCTAATACGCTGGGTGCTTGGTGAAAAGCTGGCCAACAGCCAGCTCAAAGAGCAGAATTACAACGTTTTCTGGGGTATGCCCATACTTTCAAGTGACGCCATCTCATCGGTTGCCTACGCCGTCGAGGAAATGCTCTGGATACTGGTGCCTGTTATCGGTATGGCGTCGTACCTGTGGATGCCCAGGGTGGCGACGGCGATCATTCTTCTCTTGGTGGTCCTGGTTTTTTCCTATCGCCAAACCGTTGAGGCTTATCCGAACGGCGGAGGGGCCTATATCGTCGCCAAGGAAAATCTGAAGACTGTCTACGGGTTGATTGCCGGAGCCGCGCTCTCGGTCGATTATACCCTGACCGTTGCGGTGAGCATCTGCGCCGGCACGGCGGCGATCACCTCCGCTTTTCCCGGCCTGTATCCCCACCGTGTGGCTATTTCCGTAGGAATCATCGTGCTGATGGTAATCGGTAACCTGCGGGGTGTCAGGGAATCATCGCGAATATTCAGCATCCCAACCTACGCTTTTATAGCTGCGATTATCGCTCTTATTGTCGCAGGATTGCTCAAGCACTTCAGCGGCAGTTACGTTGATGTACCCAACCCGTCCCTTTCACACGTATCCTTTGGCACGGGCGCCATAACGGTGTTCCTGCTGCTGCGGGCCTTTTCCTCCGGCTGCAGTGCGGTAACCGGTGTTGAGGCCATCAGCAACGCAGTTCCCAATTTCGCGCCACCATCCCAGAAGAATGCCAGGACCGCCTACCTGATGCTGGCCGCTGCAGTTTCCATCACTTTCGGCGGTGTCGCCTACCTTGCCAAAATCTATCATGCCGTTCCCAATCCCAAAATGACGGTGATTGCGCAGATCACCCTTGACGTTTTTGGAAAAGGGTTTATGTTTTACTTCATCCAGGCGACCACCATGATCATCCTGGCCATGGCGGCCAATACCGCATTTGCCGGTTTTCCGACACTGCTTTCTGTGATTGCCCAGGATGGCTACGCCCCCAGGCAGCTTGCCCTACGGGGACACCGCCTCAACTATTCCAACGGGATCATTTTTCTGGCGGCGATGGCCATCATCCTGGTGCTGGTGTTCAGAGGTGATACCCATCTGCTCATCCCGCTGTACGCGGTAGGCGTTTTCACTTCCTTCACCCTTTCCCAGACGGGCATGCTGGTGCACTGGCTCCGCTTAAAGCCGGAGGGCTGGCATTACAAGGCCTTTATCAACGGCCTGGGAGCTTTCATCACATTGGTTACGGTAATTATTATCGGAGTTACGAAGTTTCAATCGGGTGCCTGGATCGTGATCGTGGTAATCCCCCTGTTTGTTCTGCTCATGCTCAAGGTCAAAAACCACTACGTCTCCGTTGCCGAGCAGCTTGACCTTCCCAACGATACTCTAAGCCAGATCAGTTTTGAGCCTAGCTACACCCATTACGTTATCGTTCCGATTGACAGCCTCAACGTCATGGTAGTCAGGGCTTTGCGCTACGCCAAGTCCATGAGTCCCAACGTGGAAGCCTTCCACGTGGAGACCCGGGAAGGGGAGGCCGACAAGCTGAGGGCAAAGTGGGCGATGCTGAATACGGACATCCCCCTGATCATCAAGCAGTCCCCCTACCGGGAGGTGGTGGGCCCCCTCATTGAGTACATCGACTCTGAGGAGCACGCCTCTAAACCGGGGGACGTCATCACCGTTCTTCTTCCCCAGTTCCTGGTTTCCAAGTGGTGGCAGATGATGCTTCACAACAACACCAGCATCTTTATCGCCAACGCCCTGTTCCACAAGCGCAACGTTGTGGTATCCGTTCTGCCGTTCTACCTGGAGGACATTTCCCTTTGGAGAAAGAAGCAGATGCTCCAGAGCAGGGCCAGGACCTTGACAGGAGACGCACAGGGCTAAAACCCACCCGGGCAACCCCGAATTAAGGGAGATAAAGGTGTGAATAACTGGCAGAGCCTGACAAGGAAGACCGTTGTATTGCCGTAACGGTTGGATAGGTCCTCTGCCGGTTCGATTTTTTCGGTTTACCCTCTGAGGCCTTCCTAATGGAGAATACTCGCTAATTGCCGAAATATGTTAGATAATGATAAGATTGCCAACATTGTGTCATGATGAAGGAATATACAAAATTATCAAGAAATTTTAAGAAGGCAATGCCGAATTGTCTGCCTGTGCAAGGGGGTAATTGATTTAATGGAATTGTATGGGGAAAAAAGTGGCAATACCCAAAATAATGCCGCTCTTTTTTCAACGAGAAGGCAGGCTACGGCAAGGCCGGCCCTGGATGTACTCCGGGAGAGCGGAGAATTGTTGCGCTCGATTTTTAATAACGCCATCGTGGGAATAGCCCTGCTGAATGAAAACGATTTCATACTTGAGGCGAACCAGGCCTGCTGCAGCTTTCTTGGCTACACTAGGGACGAGCTCATCGGAATGCACTGCTCGGCATTCACCCATCCGGAAGACCTGGATCTTGATGCCAACCCGCGGGAGGCACTGCTGAAGGGGGTAATCGAAAACTACGTCCTTGAGAGGAGGTATCTCCGTAAGGACGGCGGAACTGTCTGGGGACGCCTGAACGTTTCGCTGATCAGGGATAAGCGGGGCAAACCCCGATACAAGCTCGTCCTCCTGGAAGACATCACACCCCTCAAGGCGAGGGAGAGTGAGATCGCCGCCCAGAAGCGCATTTACAGCACCATGCTCGGCGCCCTGGCCGAGGCTTCTCATACTCCTCCTTCCCGGGATGACAGCATAAGCCACCTTGCAAATATGGCTCTTTCTCTCCAGGAGGCGGGGTACGAGGAGGTTGTGGCCGACCGGGTAATCAAGGTTGCCTGCGATTTCGCCTCGGCCAGGTGCGGAGTTTATTTCGGTTACGACGAATCCACCCGGTCCCTGGGCCTCGTCAGCGTCACCGGTGTGGCGGGGGATGTCAAGGCTGCTTTCGCCAATCACAGGTTCCCTCTTGGAGAGGAGCTGGGCATTGCCGGACTGGTTGCCGGCACGAGAAAATCCCTTTACCTGCCCGACGTCTGTGCCGACCCCAGGTGGATTGCAGATGACCCGAATGCCCGCTCATGTTATTTTGTGCCTCTCTACTACAGGGAGAAACTTTTTGGGGTCTTTGCGCTTGTTTCTGATCGGGTTGACGGCTTTACCCGGGAACAGCGTACCCTGACCGATACGCTGGCCCTTTACATCTCCGCTGCCATGGAGAACGCCCGGCTGTTTACGGAAATCCGTCGGGTCTACGAGATGCTTAATGTTACCCGGGAGCAGCTTTTCCATGCCCAGAAGATGGAGGCGGTGGGCCAGCTTGCCGGCGGCATCGCCCACGCTTTAAACAACCAGCTGACCATAATCCAGGCCTGCGTGGACCTCCAAATCCGCCGCATCCCAAAGAGCAGTCCTCTTTACCATGCCCTCTTGAAAATCCGGATGGCGGCGTGGAGATCCGCCAACCTCGCCCGCCAGCTGATGCTCTTCGGGCGGAAGCACCCGCAGTTCAGGGTTGTCCTTGATCTCAACGGCAACCTTGAGGAACTGCGGGAGATGCTCGAGAGGTTGATCGGGGAAGACATCACGATCCGTTTTGAACTCTCCAGTGACCTGCGCCCGGTTATGGCAGACGCCGCCAATATCGACCAGGTGATCATCAACCTTGTGCTCAACGCCAGGGATGCCATGCCCGGGGGCGGGACCATCACCATCAAAACTGAAAACGTTCAAATAGCAGAACCATGCTCCCCGGAGCAAGACGCCCCACGGGAAAGGGAATTCGTATGCCTTACCGTGAGCGATACCGGAACAGGGATGGACGGGGAGGTAATGTCCCGCATTTTTGAACCGTTTTTCACCACCAAGGAACCCGACAAGGGCACAGGCCTGGGGCTTTCCGTGGCTTACGGCATTATCAGGGCACATGACGGCTGGATCAATGTTAAAAGCAAAGTCGGAAGCGGCACCACTTTTGAGGTGCTGCTGCCGGCGCTGAATCCCGAGGCTGCTGCGGGAGAGCATTGAAAGCAGCCACCACCCGGCGGCCTACCTGGGTGCGGGAGGGGGTATGCGGCTGCGTTTGCTTTCTTTTTCAATGCTTTCCAGCACACGCTCCACGCCCAGCCGGTCCAGCATATGGCCGAAGCGTTCTCCTTTTTTCCCGTGCTGTTTAAAGAATTCCAGTGTCCTGTCCAGGTAGCGGAAAAGCTCTTCCCTGCTCTGAAGAAGCCCGCCTACCCTGGTTCCCAGCCTGGGCCTTTTCCCCATGGTTCCTCCCAGGTAGAGGAAAAATCCTTTCTGCCCGGCTTCCCATGCTTGCTGGGGGCACTCCCTGATGCAGGTGCCGCAGTAAAGGCACCTGCCGGCATCCCGGGTGTAAACCCCGGCGCCGTCGGAGCCGATCGCTCCTGCCGGGCAGGCATCGATACAGATGCCGCAGTCGCCGCAGTTTGCCTGATTCCAGTGCGGCCGCACCGCTCCCATGATCCCGGCGTCGTTCTCCAGCGGCTTGGTGCAGCTGTTGGGGCAGCCTGAAACGGCCACTTTGAACTTGCCGTAATCCTTGCCGAAGTAGCGCCGGTCCAGCTCTCGCGACAGTTCCTTCGTGTCGATGATCCCGTTTCCACAGGTTACAGCGCCGGGACAGGCGGTAATGGTGCGCACCCGCGGCCCCCTGGCTCCCAGGTTCACGCCGTTCTGTAGCAACTCTAAAAGGGCTGCCTCGACCTGCTCCTCTGCCACACCGTGTATCTCCATGCCCTGCCTGGTGGTTACATGCACCGTACCCGTGCCGTACCGGCCGGCCACCTTTGCGATGGCCTCCAGGTGTTTAACCGGTATGTCACCGGCAACAGACCGTATCCTGATGGCATAGATGCCGTCCTGTTTCTGTGGGATGACGCAGACCTTCCTGATCTGCTCGAGTTGTTCTCCGGTTGGCTGCATGCGGCATTCTCCTCTCCTCAGTATTGGTGCCGGCAAAACCCCTGAGACATTATACCGCAACTTTCTTTTGAATAAAACGCAGCTTTTTCACAGACATCCGGATACTGCGGTGGACTGGTGTGTTTGCCGCTTGCGTCTTGCCGGCTCCTGGAATATAGAGGATCTTCTGTTGCAGGAAAAATGCGTTATGTGTCGAATGCAAGAATTAAAGATGTACATATTATGTTATGTTAGGAAGTGAATACCATTATTCAGGAGATTCTCCGGCATCCTGAACAAAAATATGGGGTGCAGCAGCAGGGATCTTACGGAAAGCACGCAAACGGCAGGAGGAATTCTCTTGCCTTTTTTGTTTTCGTCTTATTTCGACACCATTCGTGTTAACAGTTGGCTTTAATTGAGTTCGTCAGAAAGCGGCAGGTGTTTTACCTTGACTCACATTCCTTGCCCGCAGGGCCTTGCCCTTGCCCGCTACGAAATCCGTTTCCGCGCCGGCGAAGACGGCGTTATACTCCCACCCTACAAGGGAGCGACCTTTCGCGGAGGCTTTGCCGAAACTTTTCGGCGCCTTGTCTGCGCCGGGGGCACCAGGGAGTGCAAGGAGTGCCCCTTGAAACACGACTGCCCATACCCCCTGGTCTTTGAGAGCGAGCCTCCGCCAGGGTCCGAAGCCCTGCGCAGCTTTGATGCCATTCCCCGTCCCTTTGTATTGGAGCCATCGCCAGACACAAAGACCTGGTATAGCCCGGGCGAAACCTTTGATTTCGCCCTGATCCTCTTCGGGAAGGCCAGAAACCTCTTGCCTTACTTCATCGTAACCCTTGAGGAGTTTTCTCGCCGGGGCATCGGCAAGGGGCGCAGGCCCTTTTCCCTGGAAGAAATTGCTGCAATTAACCCCCTCACCGGCGTGAGCACCATTGTCTACCACAGCGAAGACCGGGTTGTAAGGCCCCGGGATCTTTCCGTTACAGCCGGGGACATCTGGAACCGGGCCGCCGGATATCCGGTTGACGGCCTGCGGAAGATCGAGGCTAACTTCTATACACCTACCCGGATCACCCATGAAGGCGCAGCCATCCGCACCCCCGAGTTCCACGCCGTTGTCCGCAACCTGCTCCGCCGCGTCTCATCCCTCTGCTACTTCCACCACGGCTTCGCCTATGAGGCGGACTTTCACGAGATCATCCGGCGCGCCGGGGAGGTGCGCCTGGCCCGGAACGAAACCTCCTGGGTCACCATCGGGCGCTACTCATCCCGCCAGGGGCGGCGGGTTCCTATGGAAGGTTTTATGGGGAGGGCTGTTTACGAAGGGCCGCTTGCGGATTTCCTTCCCCTGCTCCTGCTCGGCGAGCTGATCCACGTGGGAAAGGGGACGGTCTTCGGGCAGGGGAAATTTTCCCTGCGTATTTTTACAGACTGACTTTTAAAGACTGATCGCTGGCTGCAGTGTCCTCTGCTACACTGAGGCCAGAATACTGAAGCGTGACTGCAGTTTCGGTACTCATCGTTCGACCCATCCAAGGGAAGGGGAGAGGAAAAAGAACGTGTCCGGAAGGCAGCAGCTCGAGCGAATCATGGAAATCGACCGCCAGGTAAGGGCAGGGTTGTACCCGAGCGCCAGGAGCCTCGCCCGGGAGCTGGAGGTGAGCGAGCGGACCATCTACCAGGACCGGCAGTTCCTCCTGGACAGGCTGCGCGCTCCCCTGGCTTACGACCGGCGGCGTGGCGGCTGGTACTACACCGATCCCACCTGGGTGTTGCCTTCGGTGCTGATGACCGAGGGAGAACTTTTGGCCTTCTTTCTGAGCGTGGAGGCGGCGCGCCGCTGCCTGGGCACCCCCTTTGAGGCCGCCCTGCGCTCGGCAGTTGCCAAAATTACAGGCAGCCTGAAAGCCCCGGTAGAGGTAAACCTGGAGGAACTGCGGGAATGCTATGCCTTTGCCCCTCTTCCCATTGCAGGAGCCCGGGAAGATTTCCTCCTTGACCTGCACCGAGCGATCCAGGAGCGACATCAGGTAAGGATTCACTACTACACCGCGAGCAGGGGCTGCTGGCAGGAGCGGGTGGTGGACCCCTACCACCTCTACAACCGGGGCGGCGACTGGTATTTGATCGCCTTCGACCACCTGCGCTCCGCCTTCCGTACCTTCCATACCGGCCGCGTCGACCGCTGGGAGGTGCTGGCCTCCGGATTCACCCGCGACTCCGGCTTTCGCCTGGAAGAGTGGATGGCGCAGGCCTTCCAGCTGGAGCGGGGGGAGGAGCCGGTGGAGGTGGCGATCCGTTTCGATCCCTACCAGGCCCGCTACATCCGGGAGCGGCGCTGGCATCCCACCCAGGAAGTAGAGGAACTGGCGGACGGGGGTTTGATCCTCCGCTTCCGGACCGGCGGCCTGGCGGAGGTCAGGCGGTGGGTGATGGGGTACGGCAGCCACGCCGAGGTCCTCGCCCCGGAGAGCCTGCGGGAGGAAGTGGCCGCGGAGGCGGAGGCTGTTGTGGCATTATATAAGGGCGCGTCGAGCGGGAGATGAACTGCACAGGGTTCGAGAAGAGGACGCTCGCTGCCGGCAAAAAGGAGCGTGGGTATGGCGCCAGGCGTTTTTCCACCTACAGTCATAAAGTGCCTGTTATGGACCGTCCGCGCCTTCGGCTATGCGGTGCTTGGTGCGGTTGTCCTTGTTGTGCTCTCCCCGGTCCTGTTGCTCATGCTGGCGCTGCTCGCCCTGCTGGTCGCTGCCGGCCTCGGTTTGCTTGGCTTTGCCCTGGGCCTGGCGGCCTTCGCTGCCTACATCCTGCACTCCCTGTGCGGCCTGCCCTTCTGGTTCTGGATGGCCTTAACCGGGACTGGAGCGGTGCTTGCTTTGATAGGCGTTCTCGCCTCTGCCTGGAGCGACCCCACAGGGGACAGCGCAACCGATGATCGTTGTAGGCGCGGCATTTCGACGCCCCTGCTCTGGCTTCTGGCAGCACTGCTTCTGGCGGATTGGTGTCATGAGTGCCGCGAGGATTAACTGGTGAGGAGGCTGATTTTCGTGCTGGACGTCCTGAAAGAGATTGTTCAGAATGGCATGATCGACGAGTGGCCCACGGAGGGCCAGGATCTTCTGCTTCTGGTACGGGCCATAGGCTATTTTCGGTGTAAAGCATTGTGGGCTGCCATTCACGTTCTGGAAGAAATCGATGCCTGGCATGCTGCGGCCTCTGGATTTCTTGCCCGCTACGTTCCGGAGGATACGCTTTTGAACACTGCTGCAGAGCTTTACCATAACTCCTTCTGTGACAACAACCGTGTGCTTTTGTTGCTGGGATCCGTGCTGGGGCCGGCGGCGCTGGGTGTTCCCCAATATTATGCTCATGCTTCCCGCTTTATTACCCGTGTGGTTGGACTCCGCTACGAAGACCGCCAGAAGGAACTGGCGGCGTTGCAGCCGGGGATGCCCGTAAACCTGGTCCGTGAACCGGAGAACCGGCACGATCCCCACGCCGTGGCCGTAGTTGCTCCTTGGGGCGTCCAGCTTGGCTACCTGCGCGCCTCCCTGGCGGCCATCCTCGCCCACCGGTACGCAAGGGGCGAGGTATTCGCCGCCCGGGTGGCGGCGGTGATGGGGCCGCACTCCGACCCCAACGAACAGCTGTATATCGAGGTGTGGAGAGAAACGGTAGACGGGCAGTGAGAACCACGAGCCACCTACCTTCCCCCTTGTCCCCAGCACCTGCGCCTTTTTATGGAGTAGAGGAGGTCTTTGCGAATGCCTTTGTCTGTTTTGGTTACCAACCAGCCGCCCGAGACAGACGAAAACGTTCCTGAACCGGTGAAGGATCTTTTCCAAGCCTACACTCGGGTTAAGTATGGAGAAACGCACCTTGCGGCGACAGCAAATTGAGGAGGTGACACGATGCCAAGACAGGTAAACACAACGGAATTGTACGAGTTCTGCCAGATTCTCTTCCGCACACTTGACCGGCTAGGAGGTGACCTTTTGCCCCTCTTTTTGAGCGCGCGGGCCTACCGCTTACGAAAAATACCCGCGCTTATTACTGGGCTGCATCCGCTACTACGATGACGTGGAGGCCGGGTTTGAGGAATGGAAAAGCAAGATACTGCGGGATGCCATCAAAATAACCAGTTAGATGTTTGGGGGGGGACATTTATGGACTGGGACGAAGCGAGGGATAAGGCTGTCCTGTGGATGATTCGCCGAGGCTGGAAGTCCAAGCTGGCAAAGAAGAAAGGGTTCGAGCAATCCCTGTTTGAACATACCCTTCTTCAACTGGACGTATTGCTCTCTTTGTTTCCGCTGTTGCAGCGCAAGGAGGCGTTTGGGCTCTCAGAAGAGGAGGCGAAAGTCTTATGGGCGGCAACACTAGCCCATGATGTGGGAAAGGAGACTGACGCCTGGCAGGCATATATTCTCGGCCAAAAACCTGCTGTTGGACACTGTATTCCCGAACTGGCCAGGGAAGCCCTGAAAGGGCTCATGGAAGAATACGGCTGGGGAGAGGCGACCATGCCGGAGGCAATCTCTGGTGTCTTGCTACATATGAAAGATTCCCGGACGCCTACGATGGTCCTCAGCCGGGCCATAGCAGGTCACTCTTTGGCGCGGTGGAAGATGCTGGCGGAAATAACTGATGCGATCGATAACTTGGCTTCTGCTAACGGATTATTTGCTGGTCTCGCTTCGTTGGAGCGTGGCACCCTGGGCCCTCACCTTAAAACCACTTATCATCAGGTTGTGCTGCGTGGCGTATCCACAGTTCTCCTACACAAGGCTGCCGTTGATGCATTTATGGAGGCCGGTTGGCTTCCCCTCGTCCATTACCCTAACGGGACGATTTATGCTGCCGGGGCCCAGACAAATATTCCGATACCCGATCGCGGAAGCATTCTGCAGCGTTTGGCCCGAGAGGTTGAGAAAGCCATGGGTTCCGATTTTGCCCAGAGGGTGGTGGGTAATCCAGTGGCGTCCATGGTACCCAAGCCAGACCTATTTGATTACCGCGAGATGCGAGAGTACCTTAGGGTTGCAGCGGATCGTGTAAGCGCTAAGACTTTCCGGAAGAAAAAGATGGCCGCCAGGCAGGCGGTATTTGATCGCTATCTGGTGGCACTATGTCAGAAAGAAGGGCGATGTCAATGTCCACGAGAGTGCCAGAAGAGACGCAAGTGTGGTCGGCCGGATGGGTTGCTTAACAACCCGGATCTGGACTACCAGAGCGACCGTCTCAGCCGGGCCCACCCTGAAATGGTGGTGTTCAAGTTATTCAAGACGGTCTTTAGTGAAAAAGTGATCGACTATTGTAAATTTGTGCTACCCCCTGCTACTCTGGAAGAGTTGAACAAGAAATACGCGGATAAGGAAGGGAATGAAAGGGTTACCGAAAGATACGAGAAGGAAGTCGAGAGAGCCCAGAGGAGAATTTACGAGGACCTCATTGAGACGGTTAAAACTACCTACGATAAAAGATTTGGACAGGGAGCTTTTGAACTGCTTAGGAAAACCAGTACACTCCAACCGCATCAGGATATGGCTTATTCTGTAGATCTATTTTGGGCATTACCCTATTCCCATTTGATGCCGGGAGGTGATGATACCCCGATAGAAGTTCTCCCAGATGACAAGCGGCTGGAACTCCTGGTGAATACTCTGGCGGAGATTGCAGACGAGGCGTTTTCTATCCTCAATGAGGAAAACCGTCCTAAGCGCATCAGAGCCGAAAGAGTGGCTGAGAGCTTCCTTCAGGACCTGGTTTTCCCCGCCGAACAGGTATCTTTTGAAGAGCTGGTGAGTGAACAGATAGAGGCCTACAGGGCTACCAAACCGGTGGCTCGCAAGGCAGAAGGGCAGCATCTGTGTCCCATCTGCAACCGTCCATTTACAGGGGGGACCAATGCCCGGGCTAATTTCCTTAATAATCCCGAGTCTCATACCAATCGGGCACCATCTCACGGCAGGCCGGGTTATATCGTTATTTGTGATGCCTGCAAGTTCGAACGGTTCCTCCAACAGCAGATTCTGGAAGACAAACCGGCCCAAATGATGGTTCTTATACCGCGCATGAATATCGGCTACCGTTCCGGAGAGGTTTTCAAAAGTAAAGCCTTACAAATATGGAATCTAATAGCTGCCACCATGTCCGAAGATAACCCTGACCCGCATGAAAGGATTTCTTTCAGCTTGACCGGGGAGATAGCGCGGCGACTGCCCGAGAAAGATATGGAATTAATCACCCCTGAAGAACTGGTACAGGCCTTCACTTATAAAACAGGCGCTGATAAGGCCAAGGAGTACCGCCGCCAGCTGAAGGCATTATTGAACGAGTCCATCGGCGACGGGCTTGCCGAATGGAATGAGTACTTTGAGACCGATTTTAGGTCTGAGGAGGACTTCCTCAATGGAGTGACCAACCTTTCGATTTCCGATCCTACCGGCGCCCTCAGGGAAATTCGAGCAAAGGCTTACAAGCTCGTGCCGCAGATGCGTTTCATCTGTGAGACCCCACACCTCATCCTCATACCAATCCGGAACCCGATTGCTATAGAGAAAGACTCAGAGGTAAATGCCGCGATAAGGGAGCTCTTTGCCATGCTCATCGTAGGAATGGCCCTGGATTGTTCAGTGGCAGTGATCCGCGATGGGGAAGAACTGAGTTTGACCGGTGGTGAGGGAATAGCGAGGGTCCCTCCTGTGCCGGCTCTGCGCGAACTGGTCGGGCGCGAGTGGCTCGGCCTTGATGAGGCCCAGAGATGGGTCAGGGCGATTGCTGCTGCAGCACAGGTGGCTTATGTTGCAGACTATCCAGAAAGATCCAACCTGTACCAGATACTATCCAGTCCTACTCCCGGCCACATCTTGCGTCGTATAGAAATGAAAAGTGAGAGCGGCTATGTTCCCCCAGTTTACTTCTCATATTTAGAGGCGATCAAGGAGGTGTTATCATGAGGAAACCTTTGGTGACGCGGGGCGAGAGGTTTGACCTCTCCACTGTTAACCCGCAAATGGAAGCGGTAATTGATGCCTTTGACCGTTACCTGGAAGCCTCTCCTTACCGGCTGGGCCGGACAAAACACGCGGTGATGGGGCCGGTGGCCAAGATCCTTGAGCGGGCAGGAGCAGGTCACTGGTCGGCGGAGGCTCTGGCAGGATACGCTTTGAGGGTACACGAGATGAATCCCAAGGCGAGAGGATTTGTTCCTGCGGAAGCGCGTGCTGCCATGGAAAGCGGCGTTCAGGAGTTGATACGCCTCACACACATAGTCCCGGTTACGGCGCTGGCCAAGGTGTTGGAGAGGCTGGAATACGCCCTTTACTATCGCCGGAGGAAGAGGGCCAGCGAATGGATGGAGAGCATCAGGAAGGAATTCGAGAAATTTCTTCGATCTCGCTATGAATCGGTTGAAGCTCTCCGGGAGGCCTGGAAGGATAAAAACGCAACCTTTGAGGTTTACCCCAGCAGAAAAAATGAGGCCTACCGGAAAGGCAAAGGGAAACGCAAGGAAGATATCGATGCCTTCTATGCCAGCCTTGAACTAGAAGAGGATATTGAAGAAGAGGAGGAGTGAAATTATGAGCCTCGATCTATTGAGCCCTTACCTGGTTGATGTACCCCGGCCGATCATCGGTGCCAAGACGGTGCAGATTGTAATTTTCAGGGAGGTGTTAGACTACACGGTATTGCGTACTGAGGAAACCCGTGAGTTAAACACAGTGGTAACGCCACTTTCGGTCTCAAGGTCTGAGGATGTGCGGCGGGTGGCTTTCCTCGGGACCAAGCAGAAAGCGGTGGAATCACGGGAGTTGGAGCGGATGCTTAGAACCGCAGGGGAGGAAGCCGGACGCGGGGAGCTGAACTGTCACCTGAAGGATAAGCTGTGCTTGAACTGTCCTCGGTGTGCCCTATTTGGGGGAACCAATGTCGATTCGGCCAGCGAAAAGATAGCTAATATCAAGCATCGGATCGAGTATGGTACAGCCTTTTCCCTGCTTCCGTTTGAAGAAATTGAAGAGGCGATCACCTTCAACGCCATAGATGATCAAACCCAGAAAACAGGACAGGCTTTAGGGACTCGTTACGCTGTCCGGCCGTCAACGGTTTTCCCTTCCATCGTAACCTTAAAGTCCGTAACCGAAAGGGAGTTGATTCTTGCCCTCAAGACTTTGCTGGCAGCGAAAAACTATGGGGCAGAAACTCGTATAGGCGGGGATATCCGTAATACAATTGTCGGTATTGCGGGAGGATGGGAAGAAATCATCACTCCTCTGGAGTTGACCCTTGAGCTGTATGACAGGCGAGAAGAGCTTTCAGGCGAAGCGGTAGCCGAAATTCTTAAAAAGTACCAAGTATACGCAGGCAACCCCCTTAAAACGAAAGTGTTAACCCCCGAAGAGGTGGACAAGGTCGTAAAAGAGGCTGCCAGTATGCTCCTAAATAAGGAGTTCCTTGATAGAGCTTACGCTGACGTAGCCGAGTACCGCAAACAACAGAAAGGGTAATGCGTTATGTCTAAAGTTATCAATCTCGAGGAAGCCGGCTACTCGTTATTGGAAGGGCGGCTTTACAACCATGATTACCTTTGGTTTTCTTCGACGGAGATTGCTAAGGTATCTTCTACCTGGCCGGTTATCCATAACTACGCCCTAAGTTATTCTCTCGCACAATACTCGCATGGCTTGTCCAGAGGCAACTATCCTCACTATGAAGAAGATCTTGCATCAATGCCTCTATATACGACGCCTGCTATCTGTTCGTCTGTTACCAGGATTGCCATCACATTGAATGCCATGGATGATCTTACCTTGCGTACTGATGCAGGAGGAAAAATCAACACACCGAACCTTGGCAAGCGTGTGGTCGTGAATCCTTACTTTGAACTACTGCGGGAGGGGCGTCGCCTGGAAGGTGGTTATAACTTCTTTTGTTTCGTACGCGGAGGATACCGTCCCCCCTCTGTTACACGGCTTGGTAAGAAAGGATGCCCGGTTCGTATATACTGGAGGCGAATTGAATCCCCTCTGGCTTTCTTCCGGGAGGAAGCTGTTGTTCCGGTGCATCCCATAAACCCGCTAGACATCTCCGGGGAGGTTCTCTCTTACGAACCTATTATCCTGCCTCCTCATATGCTGTTCCGCAGGGCGGAGATTTGCAGAGACTGGTTTGTGAACGCTGATGGTAGGATGGTCCTGTTGCCGAAGCGGGTACGAGAGAGTTTGAGCATACCTGATTTAGAACCGAGGCGACAAGGGTGAAGGCGGGGTGAGAAAATGGGGCGCGAAATCTGCGCGTTGGCTGATGAGGTTTTTGGTGGGTCGATCGCAGGGAAAGTAAGGTGACGGGGCACATGCGGGTTCTGGGGACAACGATGAGGTTGTATCACCATCCGGCGGCAAAGATGCCTCTGTACCAGCATCAATGTGCCCTGCTTGATGCCTGGGAGCAAAGGGACGCCTTTATCCTCGTGACCAAGACCGGAAGTGGGAAGACCGCAGCTTCGACGCTACCAGTTATTTACCATAAGGAGTCGGCTGTTTTTGTGTACCCTACTAATGCCCTTATTGCGGATCAGGAACGGTCGATCCTCTCCCTGTTGGAACGGGAAGGTGTCTCTGTCAGGGTGCTTTCCCCCGATAACGTAGATGAAAAATTCGGAGGGGAAGATTACCATTTAATACGTATTGACGCGCATAGACTAGAAGAGTTTCGGGTTGCGATGAAGCTCAGAGACAAAGGTTCTGCCCTGTTACGGCTGATTCAACCATCCCGGCCCAAGATCTTGCTCATTAATCCCGACCTCCTCTACCTGATCTTTTCACTTAAGTACAGGCGAGCAAGTCCCGAGTTGATGGCCCATTTTCAGGCCTATCGAACGGTAGTGTTCGATGAGTTCCACTTGTATTCAGGGGTTGAACTGGCCCATGCCTTGTTTTTAATCCACCTCGTCCGGCAATTCGGTGGATTTAGCCGGGTAGTTCTCCTTTCGGCTACACCGTCTCCTGAGGTTCTTAATTTGCTTAATAAATTACTAGAGGATCCGCTGCTGCTTGATTCAGAAGCGAAGACTTTCCATACTAGTGCCGGGGAGCGAATAGCCACATTTCCGTTGAATTTTGAGTGTACGGGTTCCGGCTCGGACGAAGTAGAGGCAGCTTTTGCGTACCTCCAGGAGAGGAGAGACGAACTGGAAGCTGCGAGAAAAGCGAATTCGGATGAGGGATATGTGCCTGCAGTGGTCATTTTGAATTCGGTGGTTTCTGCCATCCGGCTGGAAGACCTCCTGGTAGAAGCGGGTTGGGACAGGGGGAAGATCGGTGTTGTACGAGGTCTGATGGCCAAAGAAGAGCGGCAGATTGCGGGCCGGGTTGTTGTCATTGGGACATCGGCTATCGAGGTGGGAATTGATTTCAAGACTGGTTTACTCTTGTTTGAGGCGGGGGATGCAGCGTCATTTTTACAACGAATTGGCCGGGTTGGTCGGCACGGCCCAGGGACGGCTATCCTTTTAAGCGATAGCCGCGAGGAGGCTGCGTTCCGATCTCTCCCCGACGAGGTGCACCGGGATGCATTGGAACAGATGGTCAATCGGATATACAAAGGCCGTGATGCCTTTGCCTGGTTCCCTGCCACATTCTGCGGGGCCTTAACAATGGTTGCCCAGGCCGAATCGATCCGCCGTCGGGTTGAGGAGGATGAAATGGGTATTGAAACGGCCAAAGCAGAAATCGGCGCCTGGTTGGATAGCGTGATCGATGGATTTGGGAAAAGGATGGGTTGGGAGAAGCAACTGGCGCTGGTAAAAAAGCGGGTGAAGCAGGCCAGGCAAGGGGGGACTGTAGGGCGGTGGATAACGGAATACATTGATGAAGTTGGGTTCCGGAGTTCGATCCCGACGGTACCGGTATACGATTGGGCTGAAGCGGGACGTGGACGTTCTCCGGAATACGAGGCCGACCTGATCACCCTCCTCAAGTGGGGGAACCGCTCTCCACGGTATAAGGAGAAAAGCGACACGATATACATAGATGGTTTTCGTGCCGGAAAGCCTCACAAACTTCATCTCTCCGAGTCCTTTGAGGACGAAGACGTGGGGATTATACTAACCACGACCGACTATCCATCCCTTAAGGTCTTGCAGGATAACCACCTTACAAGTATTTCACACCTCTTCACCATGCGGCCCCATATATTCGTGTTGGTGCCTCTCGATTTTGCCAGGAGATTAGACTGGCGCCTTCCCTGGTTTAGGTGCGGCTCTCAAGGAAATAAGGCTGCCATTTTCGACGGGGCGGCACTTGTGGTGTGTGAGATGTGGAAGCAGCACCAAGATAACGCGTAAGGCCATTTTTAGAGAGAATTCGTAGCGTCGGCGCCTATTTTACTCCTTTAACTTGTCGCGAAGCTGGAGTAGAACTTCCCATGGGGAGTAAGCCTCGCTTGTTAATAACCGAAAAATCCTTTCTCCCGGCCTTTCGGGTTTCCTTTTTTACGGTAGCCACGTTGAGGATCACTCCGGTCTTGTACGGCCTGTGGATTGCCATCGGGGCCATCGGGGCGCTTGGCATGCTCACGGGTATGGGTGTGATGCCCTTCGGCTACATTTCGGCTGTGGTCTTTCTTCTTGCCCTGATCTGGGCGGTGGTCTTCTTTTTCCTCTGGGTGATCGGCGGCTGGGTTTAGATGGAGACAATTATCGTTCCGCATTGCCGAGAACAAGTCGGTTCTTGTCCGGGCCGGCCGGGGAGGGCAGCCTGAGGATAGCACAGATGTAAAGGATATTGGTTGATGGCCTGCATGTTTAAAGAGAGAAAAGAAATAAACCTTATGGATAAAAAATCCAAACCTTATATGACAGGGGGCATTTTTGTGAATCTTGACCATTTTCTTGATGAGGAACTGGGGGATCAGCGCCGGGAGTTGCTGGAGAAGAAGCGGCAGGCGGCGGGGCACCATACGAAGCTCGAACAGGCGCTGCGCAACGGAGATCTGGAACAGGCCCAGCGGGTGATTGGTTGGCTTGAAGCAACTCTGGCAAAACAACAAGAGATGTTGCTGAGCCTTAAAGAGAAACTGCCTGGCTTCGATGTGGCAGCTTATCTCCGGGAGGAGTTTGAGGGGGGATTTTTAACCGCCTGCCAGGCACAGGGTTTAAAGGTTACCGGCAGCTTTCCCGCCTACGAGGTCTTTCCCTTTCGTGTGCGGGTCTATCCGGAACGGGGAACGATAGAGGTCAACGAAAAGGTGCTGCGGCTGCTGCGCCCCAGGGCGCTGGCGGGGTACCTAAAGGCAGCGCGGGACCGACTGTACAGGGAAAGCTTCAATGCTGGCCGGTTTATTGGCGCCCTTGCGCGGGCCTACGACACCATTCTAGCGGTCCGCCGGGCCGAACAGGGGATCGATCTTCCGCCGGGCACGGACGTACCTCTCCACGACATCTACGAGCAGCTTACCATCCTGCCATCCCATAAACGGCAATATCCACGCAATATGTTTGCCTTTGACCTACATCGCCTATTTCTGGCCGATGCCTTTACAACCTCTGACGGGCGCCGGCTTGAGTTCGGCGATACGCGACAGCGCGGGAAGGCTATTGTAATCTACGATGCTCAGGGGCGCGAGCACCGTTTCGGGAGCCTGCGCTTTACCGGCGGGGGTGATTCCCAATGATTCCTTCCCTGATTAGCTTCTGGGTTGAGCGGTATCTCGCCGGGTACATCCGCGACGGTGGCAGCATGATCAAGCTGGTCACCGCTCGCGACGCAGGCACGGTAAACGGCTTCCTGCGGCAGGCCGAACGGGCGGCGGTGGAGCATGGTTACCTCACGGCATTTCTGGACGCTTCCGCCATTGCCAGGGTAAACGTATTCACTAACATTTACCAGGCACTGGTCCGCGAACTCGATCTCGTGGCGCTCATCCATGACTACTGCTGCCGTGTGGTTCGCCTTTTGGGCTACAATCCCGATGAGATCCCGAAAGAAACTGCTTTTGCCGACTGGGCCGGCGAGGCCAGGGGGCGAGATCTTGTGATTTTGCAGCGCGAGATACGGGAACGGCTGGAAGAAGATCTTTTCCGCAACCGGCTGGTGAACCGTACTTTTGCTACTGTTGTGTTGCAATTGGCCGCGGACGAACTGCGGGCAAAGGAGAAGAGGCTTATCGGGGAAGAGAAAGACCTGCTCTATGCCTGGATGCGGGCGGAAGCCGTATCCCTCCGCAATCTTAAGAAGTTCCACGTCTTCTCCAAGATCGACCGGTACAACGCACGCTTGATGCTGCGTTCTTTGGTCGAACTCTCGCGTTTGGCCGGGAAGAAAGGTCTTTTTCTGGCCGTGGGCGGGCTCGAAGTGTTGCTCGCGCGCAAAGAAAACAGGCGGCCCCTGTACGGCAGGGCGGCGCGGGAGGAGTTTTACGAAAGCGTAAGACAGTTGATCGACGAGATAGACACGCTGGACCACCTGATGATCGTTCTGGGTTTTCAACGGGAACTGGTCGACGACATGCTTGCAGGGTTTAAGTCCTACGAAGCTTTGTGGTTGCGCATCCAGCACGAAGTGGCAGGTAGGCGACCCAATTTATTCCGGGATTTCCTGGATATTGACGAGGTGGCTGCGTCTAAGGACGCAGGTGCGCTGCACGAAGGGGGTGCTACTGTTGCAGAAGTTTGAGGCGGTCCGCGTGATCGAAGCGCTGCGCTCGGGTATCTCCTCCCGGCACCTTTCGGCCATTTTCTCTTACGGGCGCGAGGGGCTCCTGGAGAAAATGCAGAGGGACCTCGACGCCGCGGCCGGGGACGAAAGTTCACGGGTGCTGGTATTAAAAGGCGATTACGGAGAGGGAAAAACACACCTCTTGAACGTTATTTTCAACAGGGCGCAGGAAAAGAATTTTGCGGTCAGTTTTGTCGTACTTAGTAAGGAAACCCCGTTCAGCCGTCTCGACCGCGTGTACCCGAAAGTGGTTGCCGGCACCTACCTTCCCGGTGAGGTAGAACCGGGGATCGAAGCTCTGCTCCGGGATGTCCGGCCGGGGAGCGCCATAGGCGAAGAAATCCTCACTTTTGCACGGCACAAGTTGCATTCCAAGGTCTTCTACGTCCTCGAGAATTACTTCGAAGCTGGGGACACGCAAGACCTGCACGACCTTGCCGGCGACCTTGCCGGGCACTGGCTGCCCGTCGACCAGTTGAAGGCGGTGCACAAGAGGAACTTTGGACGCTCGGCGAAGATCGACAGGTTCCGGCCGAAGGCCGACGTTTGGGACTATTTCCGGCTGCTGGCCAATCTCATCAAGCGAAGAGGGTGTGCAGGCTGGCTTGTCCTTTTCGATGAGTTCGAACTTGTGGGCACCATGGGGATTGCCGCCCGCGCCGACGCTTATACCAATCTGGGCCGGTTCCTTTTACCGGGAGAGGCGGATTTCCTGGTTTCCACTTATGTTGTTTTCAGCGTTGCCTCGAGGTTTTGGCCGGATGTCTTGTTGCGCAGCCGGCGGCCGGACATCGACGAGTTGCCGCGCCGGCTGGTTGCAAGAGGGGAACCACACCGGGCAGACCTCGTCCGGAGGGTGATGAATACCCTTTTGCAGGACGCGGTTGCGCTCGAGACCCTGCCGGCAGGGGAGGTGCGACGGATGCTGGCGGCGGTGCGGGATTTACACGCCAGCGCCTATGGCTGGGAACCGGAGGCGGACATTGACGCGATCCTGGAAGCCACCAAGCACGCCCGCCTGCGGACTAAGATCCGCTATGCCCTGGAATACCTTGACCTGAAATACCTTTACGGAGAGGAGCCCCAGTTGCTGGCGGGGACCCCCGAGGAGTTGGCGCTGGATGAGGCCGCGGCAGCGGGGGACGCGGTAGAGAACGTGGACGTTTAAAGCATCCAAGGCTTTGATCAAGCGGGAGCGGTGCTTCGCCTCACAATAAGGGGGGTTAAACGATGCAGGAGAGGGGTTTCTGGTCCCAACTGTTTGATTTTTCCTTTTCTTCTTTTGTAACCCTCAAGGTTATCAAGGTGTTGTACAGCCTGTGGATTGCCATCGGGGCCATCGGGGCGCTGGGCATGCTCATGGGAAAGGGTGTAATGCCCTTCGGCTACATTTCGGCTGGGGTCTTTCTTCTTTCTCTGATCTGGGCGGTGGTCTTCTTTTTCCTCTGGGTGATCGGCGGCCGGGTTTGGATGGAGACGATTATTGTTCTTTTTCGCATTGCCGAGAACACGTCGACTCTTGTCCGGGCCGGCGGGGGAGGGCGGCCTGAGAGCAGCGAAGGCGCGAAGGAAGCCGGGCCGGATTCTTAAAGTTTAGATGGCGGTGCGGCCGTCGGGGGTGATGCGTGCTGTCCGAAATCTTCATCATAAACTTCGGGACGACTTTGGGGAAGAAAAGCGAGCGGCTGGTCATCAAAGAGCAGGGCAAGGTGATAGGAGAGATACCCTTCCAGGATATCACATGCCTCACCATTGCCTCGCGTGGGGTCTCCCTTTCCTCTGATGTGGTGCTCGAGTGCATTCAGCACGGAATCCAGATCAACTTCCTGACCCCTTCGGGCAAGCCCTACGCCAAGGTGACCTCCCCTCAGTTGAGCGGAACGGTGCTCACCCGCAGGGAACAGATCCTTGCCTACAACGACGGCCGCGGGCTGGCCCTGGCGTTGGCCTTCATCGACGGGAAGCTCCGGAACCAGGTAAACGTTTTGAAATACTTCGGGAAGTACCGGCGGGCCTCCGATCCCGCCCTTTACCAGGAGTTAACCTCCCGGATCACCGCAATAGAGGAAATCAAAAAAGAACTGGAGGGTATTTCTGGCGGAACGGTAGATGAGGCACGGGGTAATATCTTCTCCATCGAAGGCCGTGCCGCCCAGGCCTATTGGGAAGGGGTGGGTCTCCTGCTCGGGCAAAAGATCGAGTTCGCCGGCCGGGAGCGCCGGGGCGCCGAGGACCCCGTGAACTCAGCACTGAACTACGGCTACGGCATACTCTACTCCCAGGTCTGGGGGGCGGTCATGCTGGCGGGGCTGGAGCCCTTCGCCGGCTTTCTCCATACCGACCGACCCGGCAAGCCTAGCCTTGTGCTCGACCTGACCGAGGAGTTCCGCGCCTGCACCGTGGACCGCACGGTAATCGGCATGATCCTCCGGGGCACCGCGATTGCCCAGGAAGAAGGGAGCCTCACGGAAGAAACCCGTCGCGAGCTTGCCAGGCGGGTATTGGAGCGCCTTGAGGGCGAGGAGAATTACGAGGGGAAAAAATACAAGATGAGATCGATTATCCAGCGGCAGGCAAGGCGGGTTGCCACCTACCTGAGAGGTGAGGGGAAGTATAAGCCCTTTATTGCCGGCTGGTAGTCCCGGCTGTTAATCTCCGCTGCGCCCTGACGGCTTCCGATTACTTTGATTGGTCCTATGTCTGTTCTGATTTTTGGATTTTAAGAAATTCCCGAGCGGGTGAAACGCTGGGGGTGGAAAGCTTGAAGACTCTTGTTGTTTACGATATTCCCGATGACCGGATCCGGACCAAGGCCTTTGAGACCTGCAAAGATTACGGTCTCGTGCACATCCAGTATTCGGCCTTCTTCGGGGAACTGAACCATAACCGGCGCCAGGAACTGCAGCAGCGCCTGTGCCGGGTCCTTGGAGACAAAGAGGGGAAGATTCTCATCTGCCCTGTTTGCGATAAGGACCTTTCTCTGATCCTCGAGGTTGCGGTTCCGGAGACGGATTCTTTCTCCCGCAAGGTGGCGGGGCTGCAAAAGGGGCCGCTGGTTATCTAGATGGGTTGTGGAAACCACCGGTCCTGGAATCAGGTTTGCGAGCTTCGGGTATATGAATTCCGGTCAGCTAACACCCGTTTCCCTAAAGCCTGTTTATGGAAAGCTGGGCGATGTTATCTCCTCCTGGGTGTTGGTGGTCACTGATAATGTAACATAATGTAACCCAAGAGAGATGGTTTCAAGTAATTCTGCCGCTACGATCCTGCTTGAGAGGGATGTTGATTTGGAACCTATCTTAAAGGTGAGCGACATCAAGCAGTATCTTTACTGTCCCAGGATCATCTACTTTACTTACGTTTTGCCGGTGGAGAAAAGGACGACCTCCAAAATGGAGATTGGCAAAGAGGAGCACATGAAAACGGCGAAACTTGAGGGGCGCCGTCGGCTGCGCGTCTACGGCCTCGCGGAAGGGGAGCGGTTCTTTAACACCCCCCTCTTCTCACCTCGCCTGGGGCTGGAGGGGGTGCTTGACATGTATATCGCCGTTCCCCGGGGGTCTTTTCCCGTTGATTTCAAGAATACTTGCCGCCTGGCGGTCAACCATAAATACCAACTTCTAGCCTACGCCCTCCTGCTGGAGGACCGGCTCGGGCACCCTGTGCGGGGCGGCTTTATCTATCTAATTCCTGCAGGGCGCGCTGTCTACGTAGAGGCCACTCCCGAGGCCCGGCTCTATACCAAGCGGCTTCTGGGAGCAATCCGCGCCCTAATCAGGCGGGAGCATTTTCCGGCCGTATCCCGGAGTGCGGGACGGTGTGCCGACTGTGAGTACAAGAACTACTGCGGGGATGTGGGATGATGTATTTTCTGGCTGATGACGAGAGAAAGCAGCTTCTGCGCTACTACCTTCCAAAAGCTCGGGAGCTTGGGGTAGCCGAGGAGTTGCGGGGCTGGAACTGGCACCAGCCTCCACTGGAGCCTGTCTACGGGGCGGTTCTCGCTTTGTACGAGGTAGCCGGCAAGTACTGCCCATCCGGCCGGGATGTCTTCCTGCGCCGGGTACATGGAATCAAGGGAGAACCTAACCCTGCCATGATTCAGGGGGCAGTTCTCCATGAGATCCTGGCCGATCTTCTTGTATCTGCGAAGCGGGCGATTTACCTTCACGGAACGGAGAACTACCGGGCAATCTGCGAAACCGTCGAAAAGTACGCCCCGGCGGCGCCGCTTCCACTTACAGGTCTTTCCGAGGCGGAGGCGGCCGATCTGTGCAGAAAAGTGGAGATCCTGTGCAGCTTTGAAAAGGCGCGGGTGCTCTCCCGCCTCCAAGAGGTGCTCTCCCGGTACCCTTACATTGGCGAGGATTCCCTTGCAAATCTCACGATTCCGGTTGTAGTAGAGCAGAAGCTCAACGGGGCCTTTCTCGGCTTGAGCGGTAACTTAAGCACGGACGCCTTTATCTTTTCCGAGCCGATGATCCTCGACCTGAAATTCGGGGAGCCCCGGGATTTCCACAGACTGGGTACCACCGGCTACGCCCTGGTGATGGAGGCCCTCTACGAGTTTCCGGTGAACCTGGGGTGCATTATTTACGGTGAGTTCAGGGGAGACAGGCTGATTGTAAAACGAGATATTCACATCATCAGCGATGAATTGCGGCAGTGGTTCATCGAGGAGCGCGATGAGAAGGCGCGCTTCGTCGCCGAAGAAATTGACCCCGGCCTGGCCGACGACTGCCCTGCCACCTGTCCCTTTTATCATGTTTGCTGCGCTGAGGGTAATCCCGAATTGTTGCCTTCATCAATTCCGTAGATTCTCTGGTATAAATTTTCTTGAAATAAAGGAGAAAGGTTCCAATAGGGAAGAATATTTGGTAAGATCGGTAACAAAATAGGGTTTTCCCGCCGGTTGGTCGTTTGTGTTCCTAACCGTAGTGAAGTTTCGTTATCTGTCAACGGTTTTTCGAAAGAGGAGCCCAGGGAGGAAATTTCTGATATCTGCCAGTGTAAAAGCTGCCATAAAAGTTCCTGGAAATGCTATTGTTGCTTGACAAAATGCGTTTTCGAAATTTTCGAATGAGGAGAAGATTTCCGTGCAAAATTCTTCGCTTCGAAATTTTTACCTTGGAAAGCGGTTTAACATATCGCGGAATCCCCTGTACGGTAAGGCTTTGAACCATCCGGCCTGATGCGGTTGCATTCATAACCCCGATAACAAGGGGACTGAAAGGATTGCGCTGTGCACACCGAGGTCCGGTGCGGAAGGAGGGTTGCATTCATAACCCCGATAACAAGGGGACTGAAAGTACCTACCAGGAGGTGGCCGACTGGCTGAGGCAGATGTTGCATTCATAACCCCGATAACAAGGGGACTGAAAGATAAACTGCAGGCGGCCGGGATTAACGCAATTTATGTTGCATTCATAACCCCGATAACAAGGGGACTGAAAGTCGTGGTGGACGGCTCCGTCCCGGAGCCTGTTTTTGTTGCATTCATAACCCCGATAACAAGGGGACTGAAAGAGTCGTAATGGTTGAACTGCACGAAACGCAGGACGGCGTTGCATTCATAACCCCGATAACAAGGGGACTGAAAGGCACCCGCTGGAGCCAGTAACAAGCAATAGCTGAAGTTGCATTCATAACCCCGATAACAAGGGGACTGAAAGATTCCTCCCAGTATCTCCGCCAATAATCCTGCCTATGTGGTTGCATTCATAACCCCGATAACAAGGGGACTGAAAGAAGCCGGTAAAGGTGATGCTGGATAAAGAGCGTACGTTGTTGCATTCATAACCCCGATAACAAGGGGACTGAAAGTCTGCACCAGGAAGGTGCCTGTTATGCCCCGGTCGGGGTTGCATTCATAACCCCGATAACAAGGGGACTGAAAGGGCTGCACCGGCTCCAAGCAGAACACTCGGGCTTCAGAAGTTGCATTCATAACCCCGATAACAAGGGGACTGAAAGGTTGACGTGGTGGACAATTTCATTCTCGGCCAAATACCGTTGCATTCATAACCCCGATAACAAGGGGACTGAAAGGCCCACGGGTGAGGATTTTCATCTTCGCCAAGACAGTTGCATTCATAACCCCGATAACAAGGGGACTGAAAGCCTTGCGCCCCGGTATCGGCTGGGGCGGGTAGTCGTTCGTTGCATTCATAACCCCGATAACAAGGGGACTGAAAGCAGCCAGGCGCGCCCTGAGGAAAGCGGGCATCAAAAGTTGCATTCATAACCCCGATAACAAGGGGACTGAAAGTCCGGGCCAATGTGGTGGGCTTTGGATTGAGATTAAAGGTTGCATTCATAACCCCGATAACAAGGGGACTGAAAGATAATAGATTTAGATCAGGTTGCAATGCTCAGCTCAGGGTTGCATTCATAACCCCGATAACAAGGGGACTGAAAGCAAGCGTTAGTGCGGTTATAGATGAATCCCTTATCTTTGTTGCATTCATAACCCCGATAACAAGGGGACTGAAAGGATCCGGAGTAACCCCGAACTCTTGTGCCACGGTTTCTTGTTGCATTCATAACCCCGATAACAAGGGGACTGAAAGTTGTAACAAGGAATACAGTTATTATGTTTTAGATACTGTTGCATTCATAACCCCGATAACAAGGGGACTGAAAGTGAACACAGCCCCAAACGAGACCGCCATTGCGGTTTTGGTTGCATTCATAACCCCGATAACAAGGGGACTGAAAGTGATAGCAAAGGAAAAAAGGATATGTAGCACATCAGAAAGTTGCATTCATAACCCCGATAACAAGGGGACTGAAAGTCAGCATCCTGGCTACCGATGCCTTCGTCCAGTACTGTTGCATTCATAACCCCGATAACAAGGGGACTGAAAGTTTGGTTTTCCAACTTCCTGACCTCATCAGCCACCGCCGTTGCATTCATAACCCCGATAACAAGGGGACTGAAAGTGAACAGGGCACTGCGGGAAGCCCTGATGCTCAGTCCAGTTGCATTCATAACCCCGATAACAAGGGGACTGAAAGAATACCGTTGCGGATGCACACTCCCGCACGAACTGGGTTGCATTCATAACCCCGATAACAAGGGGACTGAAAGACAATTTAGTGAGGTGGTTTGGATGAGAGCTTGTATTGGTTGCATTCATAACCCCGATAACAAGGGGACTGAAAGCCCAACCTGGGCCTGGCTCCGGCTTTCGTTTCCTACTGGTTGCATTCATAACCCCGATAACAAGGGGACTGAAAGCTCCCCTGCTCATTCCGGCCGGCACGGTGGTAAAAGTTGCATTCATAACCCCGATAACAAGGGGACTGAAAGAAAGTGCGACATCAGCCAGTATTTCCCCTCTGTCCGGGTTGCATTCATAACCCCGATAACAAGGGGACTGAAAGGCCAGGTCCTCGGGCGGCTCGTAGTGGAACTTGATCCAGTTGCATTCATAACCCCGATAACAAGGGGACTGAAAGAAACGGTAAGACAGGGATTTTCCCCATCTCTCATGGGTTGCATTCATAACCCCGATAACAAGGGGACTGAAAGAGCAGACGGTTAACGTCTCGGCAGGTATCCCTGCGGGGCGTTGCATTCATAACCCCGATAACAAGGGGACTGAAAGGTTCCGGGAAAACGGTCACGCTTATGCACTGGTGCCTGGTTGCATTCATAACCCCGATAACAAGGGGACTGAAAGCGACCTGAACCGGGGCTTATCAATTTTTTATCCACGTTGCATTCATAACCCCGATAACAAGGGGACTGAAAGCCGCTTCGGGGGAACAGCGAACGGCGGCTTCTTCCGTAGTTGCATTCATAACCCCGATAACAAGGGGACTGAAAGGTTTGATAGCGGACGGAGACCTTTCCTTGCCCATCGAAGTTGCATTCATAACCCCGATAACAAGGGGACTGAAAGCCAGAAGCTGAGTGCACCTATGACCGCTCGGTCAAGTTGCATTCATAACCCCGATAACAAGGGGACTGAAAGGCTTTGCGTACTTGTTCAGCAGTCTGGTGTATCGCAGTTGCATTCATAACCCCGATAACAAGGGGACTGAAAGGGGGCCAGGACCATACCGGGTACTAGCCGGAATAACGGTTGCATTCATAACCCCGATAACAAGGGGACTGAAAGGCTTGGAGGAGCAAAAATCAAAAACATACAAAGAGGAGTTGCATTCATAACCCCGATAACAAGGGGACTGAAAGCTTCAAAACTGGGATGTAAGTACTCCGATTCGCCCAAAGTTGCATTCATAACCCCGATAACAAGGGGACTGAAAGCATTGCTGCCGACGGCACCCTATTTGCCCGCCGCACGAGTTGCATTCATAACCCCGATAACAAGGGGACTGAAAGTTTCATGTTCAATTTCCTGAGCCAACGCCATAAGAGGTTGCATTCATAACCCCGATAACAAGGGGACTGAAAGTTCGGTCGCCCCTGTACCACAAGATACACATTAGTGCGTTGTTGCATTCATAACCCCGATAACAAGGGGACTGAAAGAGGCGATCCGTGAGGAACGCACTACGTTTGAAAATAGTTGCATTCATAACCCCGATAACAAGGGGACTGAAAGATCCTTGTTAGCGTAGGATGCCCAAACGCAATCGCACCCGTTGCATTCATAACCCCGATAACAAGGGGACTGAAAGATGAGATGCTGGGGCGGATGATGAGCGGGCGCCTGGCCGTTGCATTCATAACCCCGATAACAAGGGGACTGAAAGGACAGCTGAATGGCTGGCCCAACAGCAGGATAAAATTGTTGCATTCATAACCCCGATAACAAGGGGACTGAAAGAACAGAAGGTAAAGACATGACCGCCTTCTACGACCCGCGTTGCATTCATAACCCCGATAACAAGGGGACTGAAAGGCTGGACCGTCTGGGACGGTCTGCCCGCATCATCCTCAAGTTGCATTCATAACCCCGATAACAAGGGGACTGAAAGCTAAAACAATTCTCCAGCACCACCGTATCATATCCAGCGTTGCATTCATAACCCCGATAACAAGGGGACTGAAAGGACTCCTCTGGGGAAGACATACTTATACCTCCATAAAGTTGCATTCATAACCCCGATAACAAGGGGACTGAAAGTCCTCATGACTCTAGCGGCGATAATCTCCGACATCATGTTGCATTCATAACCCCGATAACAAGGGGACTGAAAGTTCCACTACTTTTTGCTGAAACAACATAGCCTCTTTGAGTTGCATTCATAACCCCGATAACAAGGGGACTGAAAGCTTTCCGATTTGGCCCTCCTGATTACCGCCCTTAGTTGCATTCATAACCCCGATAACAAGGGGACTGAAAGGCGTGGTCAGAATGGCACGGCGGCCAGCGCCCATGCCAAGTTGCATTCATAACCCCGATAACAAGGGGACTGAAAGATGTTAGCCCAAGACGCAATGGCTGCCGCCCGCGCAGAGTTGCATTCATAACCCCGATAACAAGGGGACTGAAAGATGATGTTTAAAAAGGCATCTGAGAAGTATCTTGAAGTTGCATTCATAACCCCGATAACAAGGGGACTGAAAGTATCGCTTACCTGGGCTGTTTTGAAAAATTACCAGGTTGCATTCATAACCCCGATAACAAGGGGACTGAAAGATCCCCTTCCTGCCATGCCGCAACGCTACCATTACGTTGCATTCATAACCCCGATAACAAGGGGACTGAAAGAACCGAGACCAATGCCGGTTATCTGGTGGCAATCCCCGTTGCATTCATAACCCCGATAACAAGGGGACTGAAAGCCTCCATCCAGGCAGGCCCTGACGCCAGCAAGCCTGCCGTTGCATTCATAACCCCGATAACAAGGGGACTGAAAGTATGAGAAAACCAACGTGATACCTATCTCTGTAGCGTTGCATTCATAACCCCGATAACAAGGGGACTGAAAGCCCGGGTCGTCGGCGGACGGTGGGTTGAGCGGGACTGTTGCATTCATAACCCCGATAACAAGGGGACTGAAAGAAATCCAGTCTCCGCCGACAACCCAGGCGCAGCATCGTTGCATTCATAACCCCGATAACAAGGGGACTGAAAGTTATGTTTGCCGAATGTGATCACCACGTCCCCGGGGTGTTGCATTCATAACCCCGATAACAAGGGGACTGAAAGGGACGTGCTCCAGGCCATCAGGGAAAATTACAGGGGTTGCATTCATAACCCCGATAACAAGGGGACTGAAAGTTCCTTCAGGGCTTCCTGCATCACCTGAAGCTTCCAGGCAGGTTGCATTCATAACCCCGATAACAAGGGGACTGAAAGGCAATTCCTCTGCCGCCGGAAAAGCTGCGGCCCAGTAGTTGCATTCATAACCCCGATAACAAGGGGACTGAAAGATCAAAACAGGCAGTAGTAATATCCCCTTTCCAATCAACGTTGCATTCATAACCCCGATAACAAGGGGACTGAAAGGTCTCTACCTTCAGCCCTCTGCGCCTCACTTCGCGCTGTTGCATTCATAACCCCGATAACAAGGGGACTGAAAGACCGGCACCGCGGATAACGTTCAGGTGCGCTGGACTATGTTGCATTCATAACCCCGATAACAAGGGGACTGAAAGGGGAATCCAAACCGTTCAATCGCCCGCCTGGCCACTACGTTGCATTCATAACCCCGATAACAAGGGGACTGAAAGATCGGGCAGATGTTCGCCTACCGCTTCGCAAAGAATGTTGCATTCATAACCCCGATAACAAGGGGACTGAAAGACTCCGGAGGAAAGGGCGGACATCTTCCGGGTACAGTTGTTGCATTCATAACCCCGATAACAAGGGGACTGAAAGCCCTGCGGGTTAAGGTGCGGATCGTGCCGGTGCCCATCGTTGCATTCATAACCCCGATAACAAGGGGACTGAAAGTGCAATGGCATTACCTGGACCTATGGAAAACTGAAAGGTTGCATTCATAACCCCGATAACAAGGGGACTGAAAGTAACCTGCGTCACCGTGCCCTCCAGGGTGCGCCGCTGTTGCATTCATAACCCCGATAACAAGGGGACTGAAAGTGGTAATTGCGAAGGTGGTGAGTTGATGCCTAATCTTGTTGCATTCATAACCCCGATAACAAGGGGACTGAAAGTCTCGGCCGTAAGTTTCCTCTCCAGTTCAGCAAACACGTTGCATTCATAACCCCGATAACAAGGGGACTGAAAGAGCCCGAATTTCCGGTCTTCGCTGAGGATGTTCGCCGTTGCATTCATAACCCCGATAACAAGGGGACTGAAAGTATAGGTTCCCCGCCTTTTCCGCAGCCTGGGCAGCTCTGTTGCATTCATAACCCCGATAACAAGGGGACTGAAAGTCCGAACTTTGACTTCCCGCCATGTCCGACAAGTCGTTGCATTCATAACCCCGATAACAAGGGGACTGAAAGCTGGCTGATTCCCTTGAGACGGCCGTATTCCAGAAGCGTTGCATTCATAACCCCGATAACAAGGGGACTGAAAGACTGTGTAACCCTTC
>DULK01000031.1 GCA_012840385.1 Syntrophomonadaceae bacterium | reverse complement strand
GAAAAGATCGTCCGTATTGCCCTGGAATCGCGTCGCAGGGTGAAGGAACAGCAAAAGCGCTGCCTTAAGACTGAATTTCGAAATACTCATTTCAGCTTCTCCATGGGAGTAGATGGGGTGGAACAGTTTGTTTCCACGCCGGAACTCCATAGTGATGAAACCATTGACAGTGATCCTTTGCCTCCAGGGCAGGTATGGGCGATCAGCCCCGGCGGTCAGGACGCTTCACCAGCTTTATATCGAATAGAGGTTACCGTTGGTCCTGGCAGTGGGGTAAAAATTCTTAACGCACCCGTTCCGCCGGCATTTCGGGAGAGCGTACGTTACGGAGAACAGAATCTGTATGTTAGGGCCAAAGAACTGGTTGGTGACCGCGATCCGCGCGCGCATGAGTTTTCCATCCAATTGCGCGCTATGGACGTGGAACGTTCAGGCCAGGGACTCGGTTTACCGGTGCTGATTGCCCTTTGCGGCGCTCTAATCGAGCGCAGTGTAAAGGGCGGATTGATCATAGTCGGGGCCTTAAACCTTGGCGGTTCAATCGAGATGATACCAAATCCGGTTGCTGTGGCCGAACTGGCCCTCGAGAAAGGAGCTACTACGCTGTTAATGCCCATATCTTCTCGAAGGCAACTGTTCGATCTTCCTGACGAAATGGCTACGAAGATCAACATCGAATTTTATGCTGATGCAACGGATGCTTTTGTTAAGGCGATTGTTGATTAGTATACAAAGCTGGGGGATTCGAGTTGACAGTTAGAACCCAAGGGCTTGCAGCCGCACACCGAGGATATATATATCAAGACTTAGCGACGGCCTATTTCTTTGCTATAGGGTTGGTGGATCGCTTTGTCACAATGACCGTTGACCGTAAGGTCTACCCCGGTGACCGGTTTGACGATCTGACGGTTCGAAAAACCGTAGGTGTTGTGCGGCGTCAATTCAAATCTAGTGAAAACGATGCAAGGTGTTTAGAAATTAAGGATTTCACTACCGACCGTACAAGTCTAAGAATTGATTACCTTGTCCGTAGTTATAAGAAAACTAGTACGTCAGCAGTAGAAGAATATCGCCTTTGCGCTACATGGGCGAGACCTACGGACCCTAATCTCTTAATGTTTCTTGAGGAGGTTTCTGGCCAAGTATCTTTTACAGACCACCCGTCAAGGCTTTACCGTCTACGACCTGATTTAATCTGGCCTGAGGGTGGTTCGCCTGTTTGGAAGCCACTCCGGGAGGCAGGGGACATTTCGCGGCAGGATTTCGTTGACTTTGCTGCGCATTTTATTATCGAATTAGAGTGCCCGCAGGCATCCAGCGACCTTACTAACCCGGGGCCACTCGAAAGGCTGCTTTTCCGTGTTCTGTCAGAGAGCATTGGTGTGGGGCGCTACCCGAATCAGCATCGAAACGAAATGGATGTTGCGGCCAGGTTGGTACAGTTAGCTACCAAAGCGCGGTCGGAGGGCCAGACTTTGGGGCCAACAGACATAGAGGCCGAACTTCGTTTGCGCACGGATTATGGGCGGGTAGCCCAAAAGTTTGCGCTCGATAGGGCAGAGTTTGTTAATCGTGACTCACTGCAGAACATTCTACTTGACCAAATCAAGTCTCAGAAAGTGGTTATCCTTACCGGTGGCCCAGGTTCTGGAAAGTCTTGGATACTTACTCACCTTGCTGAAGAGTTGCGAAACCGTGGGCACTTGGTGGCGCGTCATTATTGTTACCTAGAACCAGGTGACCCGGATGTCCAGCGGCGTGTTACGACAAATGTTCTCTTTGCTAATCTGATTGCTGAGTTAGTAGATAATCTTCCAGCACTTAAGGAGAGACATCGGCCGATTTATGCAGCAGGTCCTCGTGAACTGGAAACCTTATTACAACATGCCGTTGAGTTAGACACTACAAAAAAGGTTGTCTTAATCATTGATGGTATTGATCACATTTCCCGCGTATTAAGTGACTCCCGCTCGGTTGCGGCGGAAGACACTGATATCGTTGAGGAACTTGCTGCACTTAATCTACCTGAGGGTGTATGTCTTGTAATCGGTTCGCAACCTGGTGAACAACTTAATCCTTTGCTAGGTTCTGCAACACCCATTACCATGCCATATTGGGAACGCCAAGAAATCGCTGTTTTGGCTGACCGTCTTGGAGTCATTGAGATTTTGCGGAAGGAAGGGTTTGCAGACATCAAAGAGGAGTTCATCGTCGAACTTCATCAGCGTGCCGAGGGCAATCCCCTATATGCAACGTTTTTATGCCGCCAAATTCTGGCCCAATTTAGGGGGCGTACTGCGTTCAATCCGGTGGAGTCTCTTCGGGAGGCACCGCTTGCTGGCGGTAACATCTCTTCATATTATGAATATCTTTTTCGCACGCTTCACCCTGACTGCCGCATAATTGCTGAATTTCTTGGACTCATTGATTTCGGGGTTACGGAGCAAGAGTTGCAAGAAATTTTCCCCATGATTAAGCACTATATTCCGATGGCACTAACTCATTTGTCTCCTATTCTTAAGAGAGTAACTGCCCAGGGGGGAGTAAGGATTTATCATGAGAGCTTCCGCCGCTTTATTATGGAGAATCTCCGGTCTCGCGGGGGCTCAGTGGCGGCCATTCTCTCACCAGTAGTCGATTGGCTTATTCAACGTGGGTTTTATGCCGACTCAAGGGCGTATCGCTTCCTACTCCCTTGTTTGCGTCGGGCAGGACGGAATCAAGAGATCCTCGAAATGGTCGGCCCCAATTTTGTTTCTGATAGTGTTGCAGCCGGACATCCACGCAGTGCAATTGAAGCCAACTTGGGAATTGCCATCGACGTGGCCGCAGAAGAGCGAGATTGGCCAGCCTTGGCCCGTTGTGCCGAATTGCTTCGGTCAGTTCATACGTGCTTTGAGGAAAAGCTCTTGGACGTTGAGTTATACGGGAGAACCTTCGCAGCTGTGTTCGGGGCCGCAGCGCTCAGTGAACGGTTGCTTTTTGATGGGCAACCAACTATACCAAGGGATCAAGGACTTATCCTTTGCTCACTCTGTGACGATGCCGGTGAACGGCCTCCATGGGAGGAATATCTTAATCTTCCAAGGAGCAATAGTGAGGACTCTAATAGTGAGAAGACTGCCGTAGCCGAATTTCACGGATGGCTTCGTGTCAAAGGTTTAGAAGAAATGAGTGAACGTGTGTCAACCTGGCTGGAACGTACCTCAGACCCTCCCCTGGAATATCTTCGCGGAATACTGCGTAAGCTTGTACAATTTGGTGGTCCTCCTACCCTCATTAAATTATTAGATAGATCACACATGGCAACCGAGATTGCAAGTGTGGTCAAGTTGGAACTTGCACGGGCATACTTTGAAAATGGGGATCTTAAGGCAGCAAGTGAAGTCGCTACCCAAGCTGTACAGGGTACCACCTCTGTTGAATTGGCCCATGAATGTTTAACCCTAGGCGCGGCACTGACCGAGGTAGCCAAAAAGTGCCCTGATCTTGACACACTACATATTGGTCTTGACGGGGAACGCCATTACCTGGATGCAGAACCGGTGCGTAAATGGGTGGCGGGTATCGGAATTACAGCCTTTACAAATCCCCACCTTCTTTCAACGTGGCTAAGCCGCGTCGAAGGAAAAGGATGGTATCGGGCCTGGCTTCGGTTTGTCATATTACTTTCGCAAGCAGAAGTGAAAACCCAGCAAGATGTCCCTGCTGCTGAAGAAGATATATTAGCTGCCCTAAGAGAGTTGGCTGGCGATACCTATCCATTTAGAGGTATACCTCGGGCCTGTGACCTTTATCGAATTCATACGGTTATACATGACACTATTTCCCGCGCTCTTCGATTATTGTATGGGCTGCAGCAATGGGAGGAAGCGCTGGACTTACTTGACAAAATAGCAGATGGCACAACCACGTATCTTCAAGGCATGCCAGGTGGCCCCCTTATTCCAGAAGCATTAATCGAGATACTATTGCCCTATGGCTCCCGGAAGGAACTCAATGAGCGGATTGTGCAGGCAATTGAACGTCAGGTGAAACGGGCTGAAAGAGTTGGTGAGTTCTATGAAATCCATGCTACACACGAGATGTATTTATCACTTGCATTAGCAAAAGGTGGGCATATAGATCTTGCCCGCGCTCGGTGGCAGAATGCCGCTGTGTACCTCACTGCCTACGGTTTTCGAAAGGATATTACTATATATGAGCTCCTAGAGAGTCTACCGGTATTGGGTTCTGCTGACTCTGAACGAACAATTAGCGCCTTGGCTAAAGTTCAGCCACTGGTGGATGCAGTGGTAGATCATACTGATGGCAAGGAAACCCGCCATGCCCCAAACCAATGGTTTCGTGCCTTGATCAAAGTCGATTTAGTTGGAGGGCTTGCTTTGCTGGCACGCTCGCTTGTGTTGCGAGGTGGGAGAATTGACTGGCGGCTGGAAAGTGCAATCGAAGATGCCATCGATGCTAGCAGAGAAATTGGGAATCCTCTTATTCTTACCTTCCTGGAGTCAACCTTGCCATTCACAGGTACGGTAGAAGAGGCAGAAAAGCGGCTGGCAGTAGTCGATCGCCTCCTCAGCATGGACCCTACTGCGGGCGAGCTGGCCCTTCGCAGGCTTGCTGCACAGGTTCAGGGTGATTCAAAAAATTTCAATTCCGCTGGTTACAAAAAGGTGGAAGCATTTGCACAAAGCCATGGCTTTTCTCTACCTGCGGGTAGGCACGAAGTAGGTCCGACAGAGACGGAAGGTGGCGAGACACCGACACCTACACTGCATAAACAAGATGATTTCCCCGTGTTTCATGATGAGCCATTATTTCCGTGTGAGGCAACCCCTCTAGACATTATGAAGGAATTGCGTCACACTCGCCGGCAGTCCCTTGATAAAGGGACTAACCAGTCTAAGTTCGTCAATGCCCTGGGCTACCGACTTGTTGAATTGCTAGATCAGGGTAAAGAAAGCGAAGTTATACGCCTGATACGGTACTGGGCGCGCGAACACTTCTTTGGAAGTGCAGCAACACCATTGGCCGAATTAGCAGAGGGACTTCAACGACATGGATACACTCGTGCTGCGTGTATTGCCTATACACTGGCTTACGCGCGCTCGCGAGGAGGTGGAGGCTGGCTAGTGTTGGGTGGTCAGGCATACGAGCCTTGGCTTATGCATGCACTGACATTATCAAAAAATGAAGCCATAGAAACTTTGGCGATTGAGATTGCTCATCTTCTCCACAAATCAACATATGTTATCGGTATTACGAGGCATCTTACCGAACTGTGTGTAGCGTGGGGCCAAGTCGATGTTGCCTTTGCGGTATGGAATGCTGCATTCGAAGTTATTAACCATCGTTTGCCTCGGGGCGAAATCCCAGTCGGTCCTTTTGTACCGTATACGCCACAGGATACCCCACTATGGTCGCTTGATGAGGGGTTTCTATCAGTTCTGTTGGCTAGAGTCAGTCACCCGGAACTCGGGAGGAAGTTAACAGCCCTCTCCGGCCTTGCAGCCATAATTGGGTCTATCCCGAAGAATGTTATTGCCCCGTTGCAACAGACTCTTCGTTTAGATACCCCATTTACCTCCATCCTGGTAATACTTCAGACGCTCCTGGAAGCAGAAACAAATCCTTATGATATTACTACTGCCCTGCGTGCTGAACTTTTAGAACTTAGTAGATCTGAAAGTTTTGGTCTGCGTATCCTGGCTCAGGTTCTTCTCAAACGGGCCGGTATCAAACCACTAGCCGGAAACCCATCTAACCTACGTTCGGTAGCAATGCAATTGGAAAACAACAAAGAAAAGGCCATCCTCTCGCTTGATTGGGGCAACCGCATAAAAACAATTGCAAACATCTGGCCGCAGTTTCCATCATATGTAGCGGTACGTTTCAACGAGATTTGGGAAGGATCAAAAGTTCATGAGGAGCGGGCGCGGTCTCGCCATAAAGCTGGAAAGGACCACGTGAGGCGTAACTTACCTCCAGTACCTTTACTTTTTTGGGAGAATGAATTGTTTGAATGTGCCTTCCATGATGTTTTGAATGGAGTCGATGCTCACCTTTGGCGTCGAGGCTTATGGACTCCCACTGCTAACGATGAAATTGCGGAGAGGGTATTGCCACATTTAAAGCTTCACGTTGCAGCCTGGCATAGCCGAGTCGTCCGCCCGCCCCTTCCTCTGCCCAGTGAGCAGTGTACTGAAATACTACCAGTTTCCATTATCTATGATGATGAGTATAACGGCTGGTATCGCTGCGGCTACTACGAGGAGGAGCTGATTTTAGACAATAAAGTGCTGGGTGATGTAAACGAGAAAGTGACTGTGGTCGCTGGTATTGTGTTTCTGGAGAGCTTCGGTTCTAAGAAGCCCTTTCCCTTAGGAAATGGTAATGCAGAATTTTGGTGGGAACAGGGTAATAACATTCCTTTTTTGCACCCAGATGGGTTTGTTGGACCTCTGGTTGGTTTGGATTGGATAAATGATTTTTTAGGTGTGCGTCCCATCTTGATGTTACCACCTGCGCTCACGGCACGATGGTGGTTACAGCCAGCGCTGTGGCCCGGCCCGCTAAAATTAGTTGACAGGCAAGGCCAGGCTGCAGTTGTTTTCCGTTGCTGGAAAGTACGCCCTGTAGGTGACGATCTTGCTCAGGAGATCCCGATGTTGCAAGGATGTGAACTCCTTGTGCGACCCGACCTGTTTAATCAGCTATTACAGTTACAGGGATCCATGCGGATTCCGGTTGAAGTAAAAGAAATAATTCATAGTGCCCCAGGTGATTACTAGAAATTGACTGCTTAGGGAAGGTAGAGCTTCTTGTTCTTTCCTTTGTGAGACAGCCCAAATTCCGCAAGATCAATCTCTTCGAGCAGATCCAGTGCTCTGTGCTCAACCTCTTTCAGGAGAGAAAGATTACTACTGTCTTCATCCCGGATGAAATACACTTAGCTTCACTTATGTTCCTGCTGGATTTGAGCCTGCTCTTCAATTCTCGATGGATTCGCTGAATCCGTTTGTCTTCGTTCTCTCTGAGCTGCCGTTCCTGCTGAACCGTCTGGGCCTGAGCCAGACGCAATCCCTCGCCCAGCGGGGTTGTGATGCGCTACAAGATGGAACCTCTGGAAAGGGAGGAGGTCAAGGGTTATATTGAACACCACCTGAAACTGGCGGGAGCCAATCATTCCCTGTTCACCGACTCGGCTATCGAGGCTATTGCTTCCAACTCCCGGGGCTGGCCGAGAATGGTGAACAATCTCGCAGGCACCGCTCTCTTGCTGGGTGCTCAGCTCAAGGTTTGCCCTGTGGATGAGGATATTGTCAGGCAGGCTGCGGGTGAGTTGGGGTTCTGATGATACTGCAAAATTGTGACAATTTGATAACCCGGCTCTCGATGAACTGTTTTATTTTGAAAAATCACAGTTGGTGTTTGACATCGATCCTCCTACGATTTGTTGTACTACTGTCCGCAGGGAGAGAAGATGTACCGCATGGCTGATGATGCAAATGGTGCCGCCTTGTACCGCGTCACCCGCCATGCTTGCCGGGGATATGTTTATCACGGCGCAATCTGCAAAGCGAAACGGCCTTCAATAAAGACTGGCTTAAATGATGAACTCATGAAATGGGTCAATGGACACCTGGCGAAAGGGAGGAATTTCAATTACTGAATTCGTGATTAGGCACGGGGCATGTCTTTCACTATTTCTTAAAAGTATGTCAAATCAAGTTTCTCAAAATACTGAGAAGAAAGGTTACCTGAAGAATATATGTTAACATAATACTTAAAAAAACAATATTTGAAGGGAATAGGTAAGGGCTGAAACCCCTTGTCCTGCAAGGATTCCAGCCCTTTGATGGTTAATAACTAACATAACCTATGAGGTATTATCGGAAGTTGCCCCATCTTCTTTTAAAGATAATTTAAAAGAAGTATTCATTTATAGTTTTCTCATTTTTTATAAAAATAAGCCTGCCATGTTAGCAGGCTCATGGGCAAAAGCCTTAGATATAATTGTCGTAAAGCCTCTTTCTTGCTTTCGCTGTTAAATTAGTATATATGCTTGTGCTGTTATAATCTTTATGCCCCAAAAGCAACGCTATTACCTCCTGTGGTGCTCCTTTTTCTGCCAGGTAGGTGGCAAAGGTATGACGAAATGTATGGGGGCTTCCTTTTGCTTGCACGTATTTTTTAACAATTTTGTATATGGATTGACGGCTAAATGGTTTTCCCAGCCTGCTGACAAACAGGTACGGAGAGTCGTGTTTTCTTGTAGCTAAATATTTTTTTAACCGCTCTTCACATTCTGCTGTAAACATGACGAATCTTTCTTTATTTCCTTTTCCTTCTCGAACCCAGATCTGGCGTGTTTCCCATACGATATCTTCTATTTTTATGTTAATCAATTCAGAAACCCGCACACCTGTTGTGAAAAGAACCTCAAGAATTGCCCGGTCCCTGGTATCACTCCTGGAAGCCTCAAAGAATTCCAGTAATTCTCTTTGTGAAAAAGTGCAGGGTAGAGTCTTTGGTAACTTTGGGTATTTTATACCCGAAGCCGGATCTACACTTAGGATGTTTTCTTCCTTGCAATATCCAAAAAATTTTTTTAAGGAATACAGATAGCTGTAAACCGTACTGGGGGCCTTCCCTTCTTGAGTAAGTAAAATTAGCCACTGCTTAACATCCCTCTTAGTGATGTCTTCGAGATTCTTAGGGCAGAATCTAAAGAAGAGTCTTAAAGAATCTTTAAAACACTGTTTTGTTTTTTCTGAATAATTGTTACTTTCAGAAAGGAATTTTTCAACTATTGGCATTTGCTTCATTCTCATCACCCCATAATTTTTTTATAAACAGCCATGACTTCCTCATCCGGAAGTTTTGCGTAAATCTGTGTTGTATTAATATTTACATGGCCAAGTTCATCGGCGACAAACTTAATGTTAGCTCCTCTTTTGACTAGAGTTGTAGCAAAAGTATGACGGCATATATGTGGGCTAAAGGGTCTGGTTAAGTTGGCGTTTTTTTCGATTTGTTTGGTCAGTTCGTATATATACCTGTCAGAAAGCCTTTTATTGTATTTATTGAGGAATAAGGCTTTTTCTGTTTGAGGGTGATATTTAATTAGTTCTTGTAAAAAAAGAGCCGTTTCTTCGGAAAAATGGATTATTCTATTTTTATTTCCTTTACCGTGTACTACTGCTGTACGATTTTCAAGATCAATGTTCTCAAAATTCAAAAGATGTAGTTCATTCCGGCGAATACCAGATGAAAACATCAGAGCAATGATAGCCCGGTCTCTGATGGAACGTTTTTCAGTTTGAAGTTTTACTTTGGCGACTTCTATAGGACTTAAGTGCTTTGGTATTGATTTTGGAGTTTTATGGCGCCATCTTCTTTTGATGGGAATAGTTTCAATGTATTCTTCACCAACGCAGTAATTGAAAAAACTCGTTAGGATGCTTATGTATGTGTTTATGCTTCTCGGCTTGTACAGCTTCTCCGGGTGGTACTTTTTTATAAATGAGTAAACATCATCGTAAGTTATATCTGTTATGGGTTTTTGGCATTCAGAAAAGAATCTCATCAGGTATCGTTGATATTGGTAAATTGTTTTTTGTGATTTGTTATTTAACTTCATGTCCGCAAGGTACTCATCCAAAATTGACTTGGTTTCCGGATTTATTGATTGTTCAGACATCAACTGGCCTTCCTGTAACAACGTATTCGTCTGCCTTTGAATGCATCTTTGTTAACGATTACCATTTCTTTGCCAATTTCACAACCTCCCACAATGGAATATCTAATAGCATTGAATTTTTATAGATTAAATCTAATTTGAATAGACTAAAAAATTTTAGGGCACCCGTTCAGGACAGGTGCCCTTAAAAGAAAAAGATATTTGTTTCAAACTTAGAGTACCCATATCATTCACCTGAAGGTATTATTAACCATTTCAATTAAAAATATACATGACCCAAATTCCGTAGAAATTAAAGTATCAGTCTCCAGATGACACGCACTGGAAGCGAAAAGAAGGGAATTCCTTGGTGCGGTGCGAAAGCCCCATCAAGCAGAACCTGCGGCATGTGAAGCTCCTTAAAAAATGGCTCAGCGAAAACATGCGTGAAATAGCACCGTCGATTTTGGAAGAAGCCCTGTTCCCGGTGGTGCTCTTCACCAGAGCAAAGTGGATAAAGACCAACGATTGCTCAATGCCGGTCTTTGACAGTGGATTTGGTCTTTCTATGTGCATTCGACGGAAAACAAAGGAAACTTTGCTGAGTAATGGCCAGATCGACAAAATAGCCGAAGCAATAATTAACGCCAGGCCGCATACAGGTTTTCCTTCCGGAACAATTACTGCAAATAATTCCCAAACCGAAAATGCTGATTTAGCTCCTATCAAAGTAAATGTTCAAACCGGAAAAACCAAACAGGGCCGCTCCTATGTAAAGGTTTTCGGGAACAAAGAGGAAGCTCAGAAAGTTTGGGAGACTTACGAAAAAGCCGTTTAGTGCTGGTATTCGGCAGCGTTGACGCCTCTGAAAGGAAGGATACCGGGTGACGCCTGCTCCCCCGGGTCATGCTTAAGTGTTGACCGCAGGCTCTCCTCCCGGCACCGCCCTCCCACCTGGAGGCGAAGTCCTTGCGCTTTCTAAAACCTCCGCGCCCAGGGGGCACCCGCATTCCCAACCATCCCAACTCATACCTCTTCTGGCCTACTTAATTCAGATATAACCGCGCCCAGAAGGCAGCCAGGCTCGCAGAGCCGCCGGTAAACGGCGGCACGCTCCCTCCTTCGGATTGGCCCCGGTGCCCGGGGAAGGGGAGCATCATGGGCGCCAGAGGGCACCCGGGTGTAGGCTTTACTGCCGGGCACGGGCATCATGCTCCCCAAAGTAAAAAAATAGCGGAAGGGACTGCAGAGCTAGCGCCGGGCGAGCCGCAGCAGGAGTTCCACTGTACTCGGGGTGCGGTTGGTAGAGAGTTGGATGAAAATGGAGATAAGGATTTCTTCGTCAACGAAGAGGGCATTACCAGTTGCTTAAAAGGAAGTCCAGGAGAAGGTCATCAAATTTGTGGAATTACCAAGAAGAAGATTAATGTGGTTGGTATGCGTTATGTCGGGGACAGGGCTAATTCGGTTATTTTTATGTCAGAAATGGAAGGAAAATCAATTAATGTGCTGAAGAATATATCTTGTGGAAATAACTCAATGCAAGACGGTGGTGGCTTGGATGGCACGCCGCATGGTGGATTTCCAGACAGAGTTAATTCAGGCCACGGATTTCATCTTGAACAGCCCGCTGGCACGGATGAGTTTCGAATGCCCGCCCTTTCCCAATTTCGGAAACATCCTTAGAGACATCATCGAAGACACTGACCGTTTAGCCGACAACTGCCATTTGCCTGAGTTTACTGATCATGCTTTGCCGCACATTTGCAGTCTCGTAAAAAAAGTATCTGACTGGGGAACCAACGACTCATGGTTGAGCGGCTTGAGTTCTTCAGAAGCAACCTACCTGCTAGTGGCTCTCCTCATACACGATATGGGAATGCTATCTCAAGACCCATCTGAGCTGGGAAAGGGTCGGTTTCACACTCTACCTAAAGGCTTGGCTGAAATTCCGAACTGGGTGAGGGAGACTCACGTGCCTCGCCTGGAAGGCCTCCTTAAGAAGTTGCTTCTTGAGCGGGACAGGCAGAAGCCAGCTTATCAAAAGCAAGGCTACCGGGAGTTTGTGGAGAGCGAACAATTTAGTTTTGTAGTCTCTTTGGCAGTTGCCCACTCGAGCTGGCCCTGGGAGAAAGATTTTGCTGCAGTAGGGGAAAAGGCTCAAAAAGTGCAGATCAAACCAGAGCGGGCTCGAGGTCTGGCAGCTGTTTTGTCGGTGGCGGACCTGCTTGATGAAGGTGCTGGCAGGTGCGACACCGCTACTTTAATCAGGCACAGGCAGGGGACCGTCCTTAATAAAGCGCACTGGCTGAGGCATGCCCTTACTGCAGAACCTGTAGAAATAAGGGATAGAAAAATTGTCGTAAAGCTATGGAAGCCGCCTGGCACCGGGAGCGAACTGGAACAGGTCTACCGGGCGCTCAGAAATCACTACAGGCTGGTGCTTTTGTATAATAGGGAACTCCGCAGCCTCAATGCCCAAATTGAACGCCTGGAGTTCTATCCTTCAGTCGGAGTGCCTCAGGAGGGTAACGAAAACCTAAAAGACTGGCAGCATATTGTTGAATTCGATGGTGCACTGCCAGAACAGCTGTTGCGCACTTTCATGCGTGAGGCGAGGAATGATCCCCCGGACGAAAAGGTTAAAGAGCAATTGCAGGTCATAGGTCTGGAATTACTGGATTTAAGAGAGTACAGAAAGTTTTTAGGGAAAAGTGAACGCCTAACCGAGGAAGAGATGGTCTTTAACAAGCTGTGGAGAGTTGGCCGGGAGGAGTAGGTATGCCGGGCAACAAGAAGAAAGCAGTGGAATTTTTAAAAACAAAGGCCTGCGAAGCATATCTCAGCGGAGACGTGGGGGCTGTTCGCCACCTCAGCGCCATCGCTTTGGAGAAGGCCAGCCAAACGACTGAGCGCGAAGACCTCAAGCTGGAAGATTTCATCTGGGCTTTTGTCTTTATGTTGAACTACTTAAGAAGCGACTGGGAGTTTTCTCAGCTTCTTGTTAAAGCATACGAGTCTTTTGGCTACCTCCAAGACAGCAAAATGATTGATGGTGTGATAATTCCTCGGTTAAAAAGACCAGATTCATCAACTTCGCCCTATGCTGCACTGTTGAACTTTCTTTTTGATGTGTTTCAGCCGCCTCACAACTGGCAGCTTATTAAAGAACACAAAAAAAGTATGGCTAATTTGGATATAAGCTTGTTGCTGGAGGGTACAAGCGGAGAAGACTGCGGGGCCTGTGCCCTGGAAAATGAGCTCTTACTGTCACTAATTATCGAGGTACTGTGGTACCTTGAGCCCCAAGGAGAATACTGGCTTTCCCTGTGCGAGAAGTGGATTGAACAGGCAGAGCAAGCGGATCCTTCGAGTTCAACATCTCAAGCGTTTTCCCGCATACGAGACCGCTTGAGGGTCCAGCGAGCAATACTCTTCCCTGCCGAAGAAGAGTCCCCGCTCGATCTGATCGAAGAGGTTTATTCAAGAGGAGAAGTATGCCACCTGCTGGCGAAGGCATGGTTTTACTTTTACCATGAGCGCTGGCAGGACCTTGACCGGCTCATACCTGTAATGGTCGAGCTAATCCCGTTTGAAAGCGAGTACTTCCTCTACCTCCAGGGCTTGATTAATATGACCAGGCACCAAAGAAGTCTAATCGTTCAGCGAGACGAAACTGAAGCTGGTCAACACGAGTACTTTGACCAAACCCCGGGGGTAATGCGCTACCAACGGGTTCAGCTGAGCAGGCCAACGGCGATTTTTCATTTTCAAAGGGGGGTATTTTTTGATGGTTTGCTGGCTGATGCACGGAGAAAATTTGCCTGCGGCTATCTCCGCGCCCACGCTCTCCGCCTTTTGATTCTGCTGAAGCTGGAAGCCCTGAGGACTTGGGATTTAGGCTCTTATTTAGATGCCATGAGGAGAGAGAGGGATCTTTCTCTTCAACTGGGCCTCTATCGGGATCCGAAAGGGGAATACAGCGGTGATCCGAAGAGTCTGAAGAACGCTCTCCTGTGTGCGGTTAAAGGGTTGGACGCTAATCCAAGGGATTTTCCAGAATTGGAGGATGCCGAAAAAGTTCTAGAAACGCTTCCGAAGGCAGATAAACTTATATCTGATTTGGTAAAGGATCTAATTTCTGTTCCGCCTGCAGAGTGGCCTTCGGCACTGAGCATTTTCGATCTGCTGGGCGATGCCGTCCCGGAGGAGTTGGTCGAGGAGGTGGCGAAATGGTCCGTGAAAGTTTACGACGCCTTGATGTCAAATCGCTGTTATTGGAATTCGAAGCCCCTTAAGTTCTGGGAGCCAATTATAGAATTTCATGACATATCCGGCAGAGTTTGGGACGAGCTTTTTCCTGTTTTTAAGGACATGGCAATGAAGCCCTTCTTTTGGGCTTCTAATTACGAACTAATGTGGACTGTACTTGTTAAAGCTCCTCTCAGACAGGCGCGGGACCTGGCGAGGTCAATCGCTATGGTGGCTCAAGAAAGCGAAGAAAGGTACGGGTATGTAATTTTGTTTAATGCCTCTCTTGTAAGGGCTGATTTAAAGGATATTTGCATTGACTATTTGCGCAAACGGATTCATACATCAAGCGATGCCTTACTGGAATATGATCTTTCGTTGCTCTTGGATGATGAGGACAATAAGCAGGTGAAGAGCAACGAGAGCGCCTGCCAGAGCTCAATTGAGAAATTGGAGGGCTTTTGTAAAAGTATAGAAAACAGAGAGGGGAAGTCCTTTTCGATTGGTGTCGATATAGCCTCTGAGTTCCGCCGCGTTGATTGGAGTAATGTTCCCGAAGGAACTTTAGACGGTATTCTGGAAAGAGTAGCAACCATAATTAAGGATTGCCCTAATATTTTAAACATTGAGGTGGCAGAACTCATGAAGGTGCTCATCAATATCTGCCGCACTGCTCCTGAGGGCTACTGGGTGAAACTGGTACACCTGGCTGTGGAGTGGATTAAAAATCCGCCGCGGGGAAAGGATATTCCTGGAGATGGAGGCCCTTTTGGCAACTTCCTCTTTGCTACTAATATACAAAAACCAATCGACCATGCCTTAATTGTCCTCGTTGTTGAACTGTACATAAAAGCAGACGCCAGCCTGAGGCGGGAATTCAGGTGCTGGGCAGTGAAGCAGTGCATCTCTGTCGAGGATTTTAATTTGTCCCATCTCTGCCGACTTTTCATCTACATTCTGCTGACGGAAGAAGGCGATGCTAAAGAACAGGGTTATGCGGGCCTCATGAGCGTTTACGCCCGGGTCTACCATGCTACGGGTTTTGCGTATTGCCTTAAGGGCGCTCTGAGTATCCTTGATCAGGAAAATGTTGAAGATGGGCTGTCAGGTTGGGAGCTTCTGGAGAAGTCCCCGTCGCGCGAGTTGGTTAAAGAAATCCTGTTTGAGTGGATAAAAAGGACGTCCAAATCTCCGGAGCCGGAAGAGCGTGAGTTGTGTGCAGTCTTAGTTAAAAGGTGGACCGACAAGTTCGGCACACCAAACGAACTAGAACGAGCGGCTGACAACCTTCGTGCCGATCCCCGGGCAAGGGTGAGGCGGATTTTCACAGCATCTAAAGCCAGCAGTGCTTAAAGGTGGTGCTTTGTCCCTGTGAAGCCAAATCCAGACCGGAATAAGGTGGTATTGGCGCTCAAGCGGGCGGTTGAGGCTACCTTTGACAGAGAAAAGTGGATGGAGCTGGGCTATCTTACGGACAGCATCGGGATTATCGAGATGCACCCTCGTTTGCTAAGGAGTCTTCATTGGGGAGATCAGGATTACGGTGCTTGTATTCTTGAAGTTCTTCCCAAGATTCTAGGAGACAATTTAGAGAATCTCAGAATTGTAGAGGAATTTGTTGGTCTTGAGGACTGGTTGCGCAGGAACAATCCCCAGCTGTGTGCCGAATTGTATGGGGGTACTCCGGTCACTTTCGAAGAAATCGAAGAAATAGGAAAGATCAGAAACGTCTATGAGCTGAATCAAAACGTAGCCAGGATCAGGCGTTCGCTACCTGATGATCCGGCGCTTGCTGTAGGTTCTGCCAAAGAACTTTTGGAATCGGTTATGAAGACAATTCTAGCAGAAGAGGGGGTGGAACTCAGCAACGAGGAAATTCCGGAGTTATTGAAGATGTGCAGAAAGTTTTTAGGCCTCGACCCGAAGACAGCAACTGCCGGTCCTGAAGGCGAGATACTGCGCCGAATCCTTAACAGCCTGGGCCAAATTGTTGTCGGCGTTGCTGAGGTGCGGAACTTGGTGGGGACCGGACACGGAAGAAGCAGAGGGCCTCAGATCGACGTGGTACATGCCCGGCTAGTTGTCAATGCTGCTACTACAATTGCCACATACTTCTTGGAACTCTGGGAAGCTCGAGGAAAGCTTTAGAAAAGAGCGATATTTTTATGGGTTTTCGGAAAACCTACAGACATTCCGGGCAGTTTAATTGTGCTGTTGGGCGTGATGGCAGTTCCGTGAGGTGTTCCTTCTCCCTCACCGTGAGTTCTTTTACTGTTGAACGAATAGCCCGCTATGGCCGTCCTCCGCCAAGCTAGTCCTGGGTTGGCCCCGGAAGTGGTAATTAAGGGGAACGGCTTACACCAAGGATCCGAAGAACTACAATCGTCTTATAGCCTAAAGCAATCCATTTCCTGGCTATGGCTACTTTATCTGCAAGTATGGGTTTGTTTTTTTTAACAAGTCTTTCAGTATTTCTATCTCCAGTTCTTTTTCGCCCAACAGCTTCTTTAACATCTCGGACAGGGCTTTTTTATACTCCCCGGTATAGAAGAGTTCCATTTGTTGACGTTGCAGCGCTGTTGTCTTTAAAGGCGGCTTCGTCGTATTTCATGTAATTTCTGGTCCACCGGTTCACTTTGTTTGAGGCAATTCCGTATCTTCTAGCTACGACTGTACAGTTGCCTGTTTCCAGATACTCCTGAACGATCCTCATCTTCAGTTCTATTGGTATTGTTTCCTAATCACCAAATAACCCCCTTCGCCTTAACTCTACCAGATGGAAGGCTTTTGTCCAAGGGTAGTTGGGGGGCTGAATAGAAAACCCTTGAATTTGCCTACTAGCGAAACCAAAAACTATTCAGCTTGCTCGAAATGTATTGCAGTCTTAGTGGTGCTTCATGAACCGTTGTATAAAGAACGGTATGCACGGTAGTGTGGTTCGGGAGTTAGCCGATCCCTTTTACCTGATTTCGTTTTAATCGACAAAATATGACAAATTTTTACAAGGATATTGTAGGTTTAATGTAGTATTCATATTTTCGATAAAGTTGCTTGAGCCTTGAGCATAGGAGTATTCTGGCTAAAGCGGTGATTTTTAAAATTTCATTAGCCGAAAAGCGTGATGTCTTTGACATTAAGAAGATCATAGACGGGCATCGAGTTGATTTGGGATTCATTCCTAAGACTGCGTTTTCTGAGGCAGTAGAGAAAGGGTGGTTACTTGTCGCCAAAATTGACGATGTTGTAGTTGGATTTGTTCGTTTCCGACATCGTCATGATAAGACAACTACTCTTTATGAGATTGCCGTGGCAAACCATGTGAAGCGACGAGGCATTGGGAGGATGCTAATTTATAAGCTCATCGAACACGCACGACAGTATAACCAGTTGGAGATAAAACTGAAGTGTCCTGCTAATCTGCCCGCTAATCATTTTTACCATGCGCTAGGCTTTCAGTTGGTTCGGGTGGATAAGGGGAAGAGGCGTGACCTGAATGTGTGGAGGTTGGAGTTGTAGATGCCCAGCCTCAGGTTTGTATGTACGCTGAGCATCGCACCGAGAGATCTCAGACTTTTGCTTCAAAAGCTTATGGATCAAGATGTAGATTTGAAGCCTTTTGAGAGTGTTCTCATAAGCCCTCTCTTCTCAAGACCGGAAACTATTCGCCTACTAAGAAAACTAAAAGAAGATGGTACGATCAAGAATCTCTATTTTGATTCCGGTGGTTATCAAGTGCAAAAGGGCATCATTGGTTACCACGCCCTTTATAACCAACTACTCTGCTTTTATCGAAAAAATAACTGGGCGGATTATTACATTCTGCCGGATTACCCGCCTACGAGCTTAGATAGTCCCGAAGAGATACAGCAGAAGGTTCGCCTTACTGTTGAATGTTATTCGTCACAATAAATGCACATCAAAACGTCACGTTATTTTAGCATGAAATTGGGCTAAATAATTGATCACCGCACCCTGGCAATGGAAAATAGTCAAAATAAACGATTACTCTTGGGGG
>DULK01000030.1 GCA_012840385.1 Syntrophomonadaceae bacterium | reverse complement strand
TCAGCCTGCCCTTTAAAGGCAAACGCAGCCGCCGGCGCACTGAATACGAGCGTCAGCCCTGGTTCCGTCGGCTTCAGCGCTGGCGGGCCGGCCAAGAAGGAACAATCAGTGAACTGAAGAGGCGCTACGGGCTCGACCGTACACTTTACCGGGGATTGGACGGCTGCCGGCGCTGGGTGGGCGGAGCCATCTGGGGATATAACCTGAACCGGGTAGCCAAGCTGATCTAAGCCAGGCGGTAGTGCCAAACCATGATCAAGTTATCAAGGAACAACCTACAGACCTATAGAAGAGTAATCAGGAAAATTGCTTTTTTCAGCAGAATCTAGCTAATACCAAAATCCTAGTCAAGAGTATATTTTGGTAACAATTGTCGTTAAATATAGCTGCCAGTAATTTTGTAATTGTAGTGTACCGGTTGGGAGCCAGCATCCACCCGACAACATAAACCTGGCCGCGTCCGGGGCCAGGCAAGTAGCAGAACGGGCGTTGGACGGCCCGCCGGGGCAGACGGGCTAAAATATGACCCCCAAAATGTTATGATCAAGCTTCCACGGTTCCTGCAGCAAGATTCTGTTCGGTCTCATCGAGCTCGTTCTTTTCTTTCTCCGTCAGGATCTTCTCCAGATCCAGCAGGATCAACAGCCTGTCCTGTAACTTACCTACCCCGCGCAAATACTCCGCCGTTATCCCGGCTATAATTGCAGGCGGTGGGTCAATGCTGCTCGTAGGAAGTCTCAAAACTTCAGAAACCTCGTCCACAATAACGCCGACGGTATGGCCGGAAATCTCAACGACAACAATCCGGGCATCCTCCGTGTATTCGGTTCTCTCCAGCTCAAACCTTTTTTTGAGATCGATGACGGGAATTACCTTGCCCCGGAGATTGATTACCCCTTCGACAAAAGCAGGCGATCTGGGTATCCTGGTGGGTGTGGACAGGTGGTTGATTTCCTGAACCTGGGTAATCGGTACACCATATTCCTCCGCACCTAAACGGAAAACCACCAGTTGCACTTCCGCAGTTTCTTTCACTCCCATTTTATCCCCCGTCCGGCTTACCTCCTTAAACTGTTTACGACACTATTCTCCTCCTGAATGCCTAATTCCTGCAACATTGATCCATTATTTCGATAAAAATCTCATTAAACGCGGTTCCTCAGGGTTGACCAACCCAGGAGATCCATCACCGGTCAGTAGGCCAGAAAGGCCTCAATAAACAGAAACAGGGAAAACCCGACCGCCGCCTTTGCCCACCACCCTGTCATTAGCTTTGTGTCCACCAGGGTCAGCAGCACAATGCCAGCAATCGTCCTGATCAGTCTATCGGCATTCCCCACGTTCTTTTTTAAATCAAGATGCAATTACGATCCCCCCCTCTTTTACCTAGCAGTACCCTGGCGGGGGGACGTTTATTCCGGAGGCCGGAACTTAAACCATGCCGCTGGATGGTGACGGTAATGCTCGGACCCGCTTTCTAAAATTCGAGCCAATGGAATGACGGCAGGTTAGTACGAAAACGGTCCTCTATTCCCGGCGTTTAGCGCCGTCGTTTTTCTTAAATCTCAGATATTGAACCGGAAATTGATGATATCCCCGTCCTGGACGATGTAGTCCTTACCCTCCAGGCGGGACAGGCCCCTTTCCTTGACCTTGCTCATATCCCCAAGCCTGTGCAGATCCTCGAAGCTGACCACCTCGGCCCGGATAAAGCCTCTCTCCATATCGCTGTGGATCTTGCCCGCCGCCGTCCGGGCATTGGTGCCCGCCTTGATCGTCCATGCCCGCACTTCGTCCTCTCCGGCGGTGAGGAACGAGATTAAACCCAGGCGGTGGTAAACCGCCCGTGCCAGGCGGGCAATCCCAGGCTCGGTGATTCCCACGTCTTTCAAAAATTCCTCCCGCTCCTCCGGCTCCAGGCGGGCAATCTCGGCTTCTATCTCAGCGCAGATATTGAGAACCGGGATACCCCTGGCCGCGGCATAGCCCGCTACCTCTTCTTCGCCATCGTAATGACCTTCTTGAAGCTGATCCTCATCGATGTTGACAACGATGATCATGGGTTTGGTTGTCAAGAAACCCAGGGAACGGACGGCCTGCCACTCCTGGTCCGACAACCCGGCTTCCAGAAGAGGCTTTTCCTCTTCCAGGGCTGCCAGGCAGCGTTTCAGGGCCGCCTGCTCCACCAGGGTTTCCCCCTTGATCTTCTTTCCGGTGGCTATGCGCTCCAGCCTCGTCTCCACCATCTGCAGATCCGCCAGCAGCAGTTCAGCATTGATGTTCTCCAGATCCCGCAGAGGGTTGATGGTTTCATCCACATGGATGACAGCTTCGTTGCGAAATGCTCTTACCACATGAACAAGGGCGTCCACTTCCCGCACCGCAGCTAAAAACGCCGCCCCTGCCCCACGGGTCAGCCCTGGAACGTCAATGACCTCCAGAGTGGCAGGTGTAACCTTGCGCGGGTGGTAGAGGGATGCCAGGTAATCCAGACGGGGATCCGGTATAACGGCGGTGCGAACGTTGGTCTTGGTGCGGCCGGCAAAGGCAGAGGTTTCCGCTTCGGCTTGTGTAAGCAGGTTGAACAAGGTGGTTTTACCCACCAGGGGCAAACCGACGATTCCACAGGTCAGGGCCAATTCGTTTCACCTCGAACCAAGTATATATTTTTCACCAAGGGGAAAGAAATGTGTACGAGGCAGATACCATTTTAATCGTTGACGATGATAAAAATGCTTTATTGACTCAAAAAACCTTACCTATTAACAATCAATAAAATCATCATGAAGTGGGTCACACTTCCCGCCACCACAAACAGGTGAAACACCTCGTGGAAACCAAAGCGTTTCGGAAAAAAGTCAAAGCACCTGGTTGCGTAGATGATTGCTCCAAGGGTGTAGAAAATTCCACCGGCAATCATCAAGACCATCACCACAGCCGGAAGGTTGCGAACCAGTTGGGCAAAAGGGATCAGGGCAAACCAGCCCAAAACCACATAGAATGCCGTGGAAACGTAACGGGGAATACCCATGAACCACAATTTGAGCAGCATCCCGGTGATGGCCAGAACCCATACGGCGATCAGGGTACCGGACCTCCAGGCTCCTGACAGCCCTATGGAAAGAACGGGGGTATAGGTTCCGGCAATCAGGTTATAAATCGATACATGATCAAGCTTCTGGAGGAACGATTGGGTACGCTGATTCGTTTTGACCCAGTGATACAGGGAACTCGCACCGTACAGTGTGATCAGGCTGGTTCCGTATATGGTCACCGCTACAAGCCTGGAGACGCTGCCCCTGGTCAGGAGGATCAGGAAAATCAGGCCTCCGATACTGGCTATAAAGGCTATAAAATGCGTCCATGTATTGACCGGCTCCTTCATCTTCAAAAAGTTACGCACGTTTCTCCTCCTCCAGTCTACAGAAGCCGTCCAGGCCGTTGACCGGTACGGCCCCGCTTCTTAACCAGATTTAACCAGCAATAAAACTATAGTAGCACAATTCTTCCGCTAGATCCACAAAAAATCCTTGCTTTTAGATAGCCGGTCTGTGGTAGCCGGTTAATGGAGCATCTCCGCCACGGCCTTAATAACCGTCTCAATATCCCCGCGAGTAATGTGCCGGTTGGTAACCATACGGATGCAGGTGGAAGACATGCTTCCGGCGAGAATTCCCTTCTGCCGCAGTCTTTGTAGAAACTCATCGGCCGACATCCCATCCCCTGTTAGTTCAAAAGCCACTATATTGGTCTGCACCCTGTTTAGATCAAGATGGATCCCCGGTAGTCCTGCAATACCCTCCGCAAGGAGACGGGCATTGGCGTGATCCTCGGCCAGACGGTCCACCATCCTTTCCAGTGCCACTATCCCGGCCGCCGCCAGAACTCCGGCCTGGCGCATACCGCCCCCGACCAGCTTCCTCGCCCGTCGGGCACGGGCTACAAACTCTCTGGTTCCTGCCAGAAGGGAGCCGACCGGGGCGCTCAAACCCTTCGAAAGGCAGAACATCACCGAATCGGTGTATTTTGTGAATTCCCGTACCGGAATCCCGGTAGCTACGGAGGCGTTGAAGATCCGGGCTCCATCCAGGTGCACGGAAAGGCCGTGTTCCCTCGCCAGTTCGTACACCTGGCGCATCTGCTCCGGAGCCATCACCGTGCCGCCACCACGGTTGTGGGTATTCTCAAGGCACACCAGCCTTGTCCTGGGAAAGTGGATGTTCTCCGGCCGCAACAGCCTCTTCACTTCCGACGCTTCCAGCACGCCCGACCGGTCATCGGCCAGCCGGGGAAGAACACCTGCAACGCGGGCCAGGCCGCCTGCCTCGTAGTAATAGATGTGCGCCTCTGCCCCCACGATTATCTCTTCTCCGGGTTGAGTATGGGCCAGCAGGGCGACCAGATTGCCCATAGTCCCGCTGGCAACAAAAACGGCGGCATCCTTCCCCACCATTTGCGCCCCCAGCTCCTCAAGCCGGTTGACCGTCGGGTCCTCCCCATAGACATCGTCTCCAACGGCGGCCTCCGCCATCGCCTGTCTCATTTCCTCCGTCGGTTGAGTAACCGTATCGCTGCGCAGATCGATCACGACTGGTCCTCCTATTCCTTTCCAAATATATTGTTAAACCCTATCCTGATTCTATTTTGACTGTAGCTGTACATATCCTTCTTTGCTAAGAAAAAAGCCGGTTTTTTTCCGGCCTGAATCACTTCTCTGTCCTTAACTGCAAGAGCTCCGGCAGGGATAGGGTCATTCCGTCCTGGGCGGCCAGCACCCGTACACCCGTCTCGTCGCTGAGCCTTTCGGCCAGGACCCAGGGCCTGGCACGCAGCATAGTCATCCCGAAATGGGTCAGAACGGCCACCTTTGGCCTGATCTCCCGGATTAAGACACAGGCATCGCCAAAAAAGAGATGTTGAATTTTACCGGGGGCACGGGGTTCCAGGAGAGGAACATTGAGAATCAGGAGATCGCTCCTGTAATAATCAATGAGTTCGGGAAAATAAAGGGTATCGGCGATCCAGGCGATCCTCCCCCAGGGAAGCGACAGGAGCAGGCCGTAGGTCTCAACCGCATGCAGGTGCCGCACCGGTGTCGTGAAAACGAGGTTCTTTACTTTATAACTCTTCCCCGCCTCTAAAACCTCCAGGCGTTCCACCAGCGGCCGGAGGTAACGGAACAGGACAGGCTCCTCCCCAAGGGCGTCAGAGGGGAGGAAAACGCTTCCCCGCTTCTTAAAACCCGCTTCCGTCATGGCCTCGGTGAGGGCATTTAAATCCCCGGCGTGATCCAGATGGCGGTGGGTGATAATAATTCCATCGAGGAGGGAGGGATCGAGAGGCGGCCTGCTTTTCCAGCATTTGACCAGGGCTCCCGGCCCCGGATCGAGATAAAGGTTGACACCGGACAATCTAAGCCAGGCCCCGGCGGAAGCCCGAACCTGACGTGATACCACAACCCGGGCACCCCCTGTCCCCAGAAATTTAATAAAATCGCCCTGTAGCTCATTCCCCATCATCACCATACTCCTTGCTTTAGCATAACGGACCACGGCGGCTGCTCCCGGATCATAAAGACCGTAATGCCATCACTGATTCAACCCAAACGGCCTGCTGCTTCCCTCAGCATCCTGCGGATGGGCAGGCTGTAAGGGCACTTCTCCTCGCACTCCCCGCATTCCTGGCAGGCATCCGGCTTCACCTTCATCCCCTCGTAGCGCTGCCTCGCCCACCCCTTCAGGTCGTACCTCTGGTAGTAACCGTCGAGCAGGAAAACCATCGGTATATCGATACCCTGCGGGCAGGGCTGGCAGTATTCGCAGCGCCGGCAGAAGGTGGTGCCCAGTCTGGCAACCTCCTCTTCCAGGGCACTCCTTTCTTCGGCAGACAGTTGCAGCGGGCTGCTTCCCACCGCGGCGTTTTCCTCTACCTGCTGCACCGAGTCCATCCCCGGGATGACGACAGAAACGGGATGCTCGAGAATGTACCGCAGGGAGAGGCTTGCATTTTTAAAAGCCCCCCCGGCGAGAGGTTTCATTACTATGACCCCGGTATTCGTCTTGCCGGCCATTTCCAGTACCTCCCGCACATCATTGGTCTCTACCGGATTGAAGGGAAGCTGCACGGTTTCGACCTCACCGGTTTTCATCAACTCGATGAGAAAGCTTTTGATGTGGCCGGTGACACCGATATGCCGGATCAGCCCGTTCTCCTTAGCTTCCTTTAACGCGGCCAGCGCCCCGTCCTTACCGAGCACCCGCTGCAGGGACTCTCTGTCCTTTACATTGTGCATCTGATAGAGATCGATGTAGTCCAGACCCATAGTCTCCAGGCTTTTCTTTATGTCTGCGGCCATCTCTTCCTTGGTCCTGGCCATGGATTTTGTGGCGATAAAGGCACCATCCCTTCTCTTTCTTAAGGCCACACCCAGTTTCTCCTCACTGTCCGTATACCCCCTGGCTGTATCAAAAAAATTGATACCCAGGTCAAGCGCCCTGTTGATTACGGCAACGGCTTCCTCGAGGGAAATCCGCTGAATGGGTATCCCGCCGAATCCGATCTCCGAAACCTTTAACCCGGTCCTGCCAAGCGTTCTGTACCTCATAATTCTCCTCCCGATCCAAGTACTTAGAATTCCTAAAGAAGCTGCAATTAAAACAACTTTGCTAAGATAACCCTCACAGAAATTATAGCAAAGATTTATTACAACCGGGCGTGAACGCTTTCTCTTCAGAAAAAATGCCGCACCCGGCAAAGTGCAGCAGTAGGTTTGCCCCGCTCTGTACGGCTATACCGGCTATATCAGATATTGTTTCTGACAAACTCTCGGATCTCTTCAAGCATGCGCCTGCGGTCGTCGCTAGAAACAAATGGGACGGCAAAGCAGTTCTTGTACTTTGCTTCCTTAAACCCGCAGAAATTAAAGATTCCTTGAACAAGAGTGGTATTCAGTGCATCCAGCATACCCGTCTCACGGGCGGTTTTCTCATCCGCCCCGCTCGTAGTGATGAGTAAGGCGCGTTTATCCGTCAACCTGCCGCGGGGGCCTGTTTCGGTATACTCATAGGCAAAGCCGTGGCCCATGACCCGGTCGACGTACCCCTTCAACATGGCAGTAACCGTATACCACCAGATGGGACTGATGAAGATCAGCAAATCCGCCCAGGAAACGTCCGCCTGCTCCCGGGCAATATCGGGCGGCAGCTTGCCGGAAGAAAACTGCTCAAAATCGGAACTGCTCAGCACAGGGTTCCAGTTCATGGCGTACAGGTCCTTGACCTTTACTTCCGCCCCTGCTTTGCCGAGTTCATCCTTAACCGCGTCGAGTATGGCCGCATTAAAGCTTTTTGGGTTGGGGTGCGAGTAAACAACCAGTACTTTCACATAATCACTCCTTTGACTGCTTAATTGATGGTTTTGCTTATATCTCAAAGGTAAACGCACTCACGTATATTTTCCCCAAAGCCTGCCTGTTCATCCAGCCTGGGGAGTCTCAACCAATCCGTCAAATCACAGACAGGTTCCTGCTACGGCACAAGCAGAACATCGGTGATCTCGTCGAGCACCTGGTCCCCCATCGCCCTCAGGACAATCTCGTTGCCCTGCAGGATTCTCGGCAGGCTTGTCTTTATGTGTCCGCCGGCCGGCCGGCGCCTTTTTACAACCTCATCGTACAGTTGATCATACCTGTATATATTGAACCTTTCAATCCCGGCCCTCTCGGCGGCCCTCTCCAGCAAGGCGATCACCAGATCCTGATAGGAGGCGTTGTAAGGAAGGCCGAGCAGTTCGATGGCCAGCGGCACCAGCTTCTCCAGGATTATTCTTCTCCTGGGCACACTCCCGGGCAGGCCCAGCCTGTCAGCCAGTTCTTTAAACCTGCCTTCCTCAATCCTTAACAGCATTGCAAAAAAATAATCCTCGTCGTAATCGACCTCAATGCAGTACCTGCTTCCTTTGTAGCCTTTCAACAGTCTTAAGGCATCGTAATACCCCAACCGGATGTTCTTTTTTGCCTTTTCCCCCGAAAAATCAAGGATAGCACCCAGGCTTTCGCCCGGTTTAATGACGGTGATGTCGATGCCCTCATCCCTTTTCCACTTTGGCAGGCCCTTTCTGGTCAGCCTGACGGCGATAATCTTCTTAAACCCCTTCCCGGTCAAGAGGCTGATGGGCAGGCTGTCATAGACCCCTCCGTCCAGGAACGCCCGTCCGTCCACCCTCTGTCTTCTGAACACGGGGAGACTGGCGCTGGCAAGCAGGTAGTCGACCATTTTTCCCTCCGGGATATCCTCCTGGTAAAGGCGTAAAGGGTTAAAATCGGGAAGGGAGATGGTCATCAGGCCAAAAACCATGCCCGACCGCCGGATCCTTCTCTCGTCCAGACACCGGTCGAGCAGCCGGCGCAAAGGAGTTACGTCCATTCCGCCGTCGCGAAAGAGGGTCTTGACCGCATGCAGCAGGCCTACGGTATCTCCCGGCGCCGCCTCTTCGTCCAGCTTAACCACCTGCGAAGGGGTTAACCCACTCCAGAGTTCAATAGCTCTCTCCAGATCACCCTGGACCATCATCGCCCCGTTAATGGCGCCGACCGAAGTCCCGGCAACCCCGGAATACTCTACCCCGAGTTCCTTCAAAGCCTTCCAAACGCCAACCTGATATGCCCCTCTGGCACCCCCTCCTTCAAGAACGATGCCATACATACAGTTCCCCCCAAAAAACTCTTTTTTATTATAAACCGGGTATGGCCGGGGATATCCTCATATTTATACCAGCGGAGCGTACCTCTCCGCCACCTTTTCCGCCGCCTTGATCCCGTCAACCGCCGCAGAGATGATCCCTCCGGCGTAGCCGGCTCCCTCCCCGATGGGGTAGAGCCCATCCACGTTTGACACGTAATTCTCATCCCGGTTGATCCGGACGGGAGAAGAACTTCTGGTTTCCACACCGGTCATGACCGCCTCCGGCATGGCAAAACCGTGAATTTTGGTCTCAAAGTGCCCAAGGGCCTCCCTGATCGTCTCCACAATGTAGAAGGGCAGGCAATTCTTTAATTCCACAAAAGTAACCCCGGGCCGGTAGGTGGGCGTCACCGAACCAAACCGGGTGCTCGGGTGATCTGCCAGGAAATCACCGACGAGCTGCACCGGAGCGTGATAATTAGAACCGGCCATTCTATAGGCCATCCTCTCCCACCGGCGCTGGAACTCGATCCCGGCCAGGGGGTGGTCGCTCCCGTAGTCCCCCGGCGCGACCCCCACCAGGAAGGCACTGTTGGCGTTCACCCCGTCACGCCGGTATTCGCTCATGCCGTTGGTTACAACGCCTCCGGCTTCCGACGCCGCAGCAATCACATACCCCCCGGGGCACATGCAGAAGGTGTAGGCAGACCTGCCGCTAGGGGAGTGGTAGGCCAGCTTGTAATCCGCCGCCCCCAACCTCGGATCACCGGCGAAATCCCCGTACTGGGCGGCATCGATCAAGGCCTGCGGGTGCTCGATCCGCACCCCAATCGAAAAGGGTTTCTGGGTCATCAGAACGCCTCGGCGGTGAAGCATGGCAAAGGTGTCCCTGGCGCTGTGGCCGATGCCCAGCAACACCACCTCACACGGAACAAACTCGCTTCCATTGACCACCACCGCCGTAACCCTGTTATCCCTGATCTCAAGGTCCGTGACTTTTGATTTAAACCTTACCTCTCCCCCGTTGGCGATGATCGACCGTCTGATATTCTTGATGACGGTCCCCAGCAGATCCGTCCCCACATGGGGTTTGTTTAAAACAAGGATCTCCCGGGGAGCGCCCGCACTGACAAACTCCTCGAGCACCTTCCGGCACCTGCTGTCCTTGATTAATGTGGTCAGCTTACCGTCTGAAAAGGTCCCGGCACCCCCCTCCCCGAACTGGACATTGCTTTCCTCATCCAGGACGCCACCGTCCCAGAACCTCTGCACCTTGCCCCGCCTGTTGTCGACATCTTCTCCCCTTTCCAGGAGCAGCGGCCGGTAACCCATCTGGGAGAGGATCAGGCCCGCAAACAGGCCGGAGGGCCCTGTTCCGACAATCACCGGGCGGTGTGCCAGCTTTTCCCTACCCGGCCGGACGTAGTGGTATTCCAGATCGGGGGAGACGGTTACAGACCGGTCATGACACCTGGCAAGAACCCTTCCCTCGTTCCTGACGGAGACGTCAACGGTATAAACGAAGTAGATGTCGCTCCTCCTGGCGTCGATGGACTTTCTATATATGTGAAAGTCTATGATTTCTTTTTCTTTTATTTCCAACCTTGCGGCGATCTTTTTCCCAAGAGCCTTTTCGCTTTCATCTATTCCCAGCCTGATACCCGTAACCCTCAACAACCGGCATCCACCCCCTGGGTAGGTTTCGCTCCGCCGCCGGCAGCTAACACCAGAATCCAGATCTCCTCGCCGGTTACTATCCCGGTCAGCTTTAATTTACCCGCTTTTCAACCGGAATGCAAATTCCTGCCCTGAGATCTACACTTCAAGGCAATTTACAGGACCGTTAGCGGTATGGTCTATCACCGGGTAGGAACCCAGGATTTTGAGATTTACAGTCTTTGCCGCCACACGCTCAAGGGCCTTCCTGACCTCGGGATCATCCTGGCTTCCGGTGAAGTCAACAAAGAACAGGTAATCGCCGAGACGCTTTTTGGCCGGCCTGGATTCGATACGGGTAAGGTTGATCCCCCGCAGGGCAAACTCGCGCAGGATGGCATAAAGCGCTCCCGGCCGGTCGTGCACCTCGAAAATGATAGATGTCTTACAAGCAACTCCGCCCCGGCAGGCAAGCTGTTCCTTCCCGATGATCCAGAAGCGGGTGACGTTACCGGGACAGTCGTTGGCAACGGGAACAAGAATATCCAACCCATACTCGCCGGCGGACCTGGCGCAGCCGAGAGCGGCCCAGGGACGGCTGCTTGCCGCCACCCGGGAGGCCGCCGCGGCGGTGCTCGGGGACTCTTCCTGTACTGCGCCGGGAAGGTGACGGCTCAGGAATTCGCGGCATTGGGCAAGGGCCTGGGGGTGTGAGATCACCCTCTCCACCTTTTCGAGTTTTACCCCAGGACGGGCCATCAGACACTGGTGAACAGGCAGAATCACCTCACCCCGCACCGTCAGGTCAAAGCGGCTTGCCATCAGGTCGAGCACCACGCCGACAGCACCCTCGGTGGAGTTTTCCACCGGGACTACCCCTTCGTCAAAGGCCCCGTTATGCACTCCACTAAAAACAGCTTCTATAGAGGAACACTCAATCAATTCTCCATCCCGCCCGCTCAAATAAAGACAGGCGGCGTCCTCCGAAAATGTCCCTTTTGGCCCTAAATACCCGACCCGGCACACTATTATTCACCCCTCGAAAACTCCCGGCCCACCGCAGCGGCCACCGTCCCCAACTGCTTGGTCAGGGAGTCGAATTCCTCAGGGGTCAACGATTGGGGCCCGTCACTCAGGGCTCTGGCGGGGTCCGGATGAACCTCGATGATCAAGCCATCCGCCCCCACCGCAACCGCCGCCCGGGAAACCGGGGCCACCAGGCGGCGGTTTCCGGTGGCGTGGCTGGGATCCACGATGACCGGGAGGTGGCTGAGCTCCTTCACGAGGGGCACCGCGCTGAGATCAAGGGTGTTGCGCGTGGCGTTTTCGAAGGTTCTTATTCCCCGCTCGCAGAGAACCACATTTTCATTACCCTCGGATACGATATACTCGGCGGCCATCAGCCATTCCTCAACGGTGGCCGACAGGCCGCGCTTTAATAAAACAGGTTTGGCAGAGCGTCCCACCATCCGCAGCAGGCTGAAGTTCTGCATGTTCCTGGCCCCTACCTGGACCATATCCACATATTCCATGGCCAGTTCCAGGCTGGCTTCATCCACCACCTCGGTTACCGTCGCCAGTCCGGTTTCGGCTGAGGCTTCCGCCAGCAATTTTAAACCCTCCACCTGCAACCCCTGAAAGCTGTAAGGGGAGGTTCTGGGCTTAAAGGCGCCTCCACGCAGCATCCTGGCCCCCGCCCGGCGAACGCTGCGGGCGGTGTTCAGCAGCTGTTCCCTGCTTTCCACGGCACAGGGACCTGCGATAACCACCAGTTCCCTGCCTCCGATTACGACGTCCTTTACCTTTACCAAAGTGTTTTCCCCTTTGGCCTCCCTGCTCACCAGTTTGTAAGGTTTCATGATCGGGACCACCCTCTCCACCCCGGGCATGGCCTCTAACCCAAGGGAATCGATCACCTGGCGATCCCCCACAGCGCCGATCACCAGGCGCTTGACGCCGCGGATCATATGAATTTCAAAACCGTTCTGCTCCAGCCTCTCCTTTACAGCTGCGATGTGTTCCGGCCCGGCAGACAGATTCATGACCACTACCATTATCTCTCCCCCTTGTTTTGGAAATATAAAAGCCTGCCGCTCCCAGTAAGGGACGAAAGCGGCAGGCTCACGCGGTACCACCCTTGTTGACCGAAAGGTCCACTCTTTAAGGTACGGGAATGTTTATCAAGGTATTAACGGAAATCCTATAAAAAAAGCTTTTCATCCCTTAAGGGACGAAAAGCTCAGACTTTCCGCGTTACCACCCCGGTTGGCCCGTTCTTGCGAACGGCGCCCTCTCTGCACGAGTACGGGAATAAACATTCCGATACCCTTCCCGTGTAACGTCGGGATCACGGCCCAACCTACTTGCCGCAAACAGCGGTTTCAGCCGGCATCTCCGGAGCGAACTTCAGCAGGGCATATCCTGGGAGTGCTTTCAGTCGCCGGCACCCCCTCCCTGAAGGACTGTTTCCGGCCTACTTTTCTCCTTCATAAACTTTCTAATATAATTTTCCAATAGTATAAACTGGTCTAACCTAAATTGCAATCCCCTCTCATGTTTTTTTGAATTAGTAAAGTTTACCACCTTCCAGGGAGTAATCAACCCCTGTCAAACAGTACTTTCTGTTACCTTTTAGAACAGGTAAAGGCGGTCTCCGGCGTCCCCCAAACCGGGAACAATGTAGGCCTTTTCGTTCAATTTCGGGTCGATGACAGCAGTAACGATGCCGACCTCGGGGAATTTCCCGTGAACCTGATTGATCCCCTGTTTAACGGCAACGGCGCAGATAAGTTTGATCTGTCCCGGGGCATAGCCTTTGTTCACAATGATCTCCAAGGCTTTGGTGCTGCTGTTGCCGGTTGCCAGCATGGGGTCAAGGACGAAAACCCTGTCAAAATCGGAGGGTTGTCCCGGCACGCTGTCCAGGTAGGGCCGCGCCTCCAGGGTGACGTGATCCCGGGATATACCGATGTGGGCTACCCTCGCCCCCGGCAGTACGTCAAGAAAGCTGTCCAGGAAGCCAAGCCCTGCCCGCAGGATGGGAACCAGGAGTATACGGCTGTCCACCACGTAGGGACACTTTGCTTCCACATCCAAAGGGGTGATCACCGTATCCATTTCCGTCCGCAGATCCTTTGTAGTCTCAACGGCCAGAAGCACCCCCAGCTTGTACATTGCCTGCCTGAATTCCTCCACTCTGGTGTCCCTGTTGCGAAGGGTCCGCAAGCAGTTCCCCGCCAGTGGATGCTGAAGAACAGTAACCGACTTCATTTTTTCCACCATCCTCTTGTGGTTCCGAAAATCGCACATTCCTTACTATCTTCGCCAGTAAACGACATTATCCTCCGTGCCCCGGTAACTTTTAAATCCTTCCGCTTCTGGCGCTCCAGGTTAGCAACCGCCATCTATAATACGACAATTAAAATAAACAGCCAAGCAATTTTTTATGTTAGAATTGTGTTCATAGGAGGAGGAAGCTCATGCAGTTAAAGGCGGTAATCTTTGATCTGGACGGAACAATCATCGATTCGCTTCCTTTAATCAAGTTAACCTTTGAAAAGGTATTTGAAGATTTCGGCATACCATGGGGAAATGGTGAGGTTTTAAAGACCGTCGGCTTGCCCTTAAGAGATGTCGCCGCTTCATACGCCCCCGGCAGGGTCGAGGAATTCCTGGCCGCCTATGTGAAAATTCAAAACAAATACCAGGAAAAGCTTCTCAAAGCCTACCCCGGTGCGGCAGAAACCCTCGAAACCCTGCAGAAAAGAGGCTACCGGCTCGCCCTTGCCACCTCGAAGCGAAGGCCCGCAACCATCGCCGGGCTCGCCCTGACAGGACTCGACAGATACCTGGAAGCCGTTGTCACCGTTGAAGATGTGCCCAGGCCGAAGCCGAACCCCGATACGCTTTTCAAAACCCTGGAGCTGTTGAAAATGGAACCAGCCGAAGCCGTTTACGTCGGCGACAGCTGGTATGACATCTTGACAGGGAAAAACGCCGGAGTACCCACCATCGGAGTGACCTGGGGGATGGCCACGAGAGAAGAGCTCGCGGCCCACACCCCTGATTTTATCGTTGATACGTGGGAAGAACTGTTGAGTCTGCTTGACCGGTAAGAACAATCGGTTCTGTTGAGTCGCCGGAATGTGATAAAAGTGATTATTTTTAGCAGTTGTTATCTACTCAAGTCACTCATCAGTTCTCGCTATCATTAAATATAACAGGGTTACGGTATCCCTTATCAGATTATCTATAACCACGTATTCATTTGGTTGATGAGCAGTTTCTTCAATGGTAGACCACACAACGGCAGGTATTCCTACTGACCGCATAATTGCAGCACAGGTACCGCCTCCGATTCCTCCTACCCGGGCAGATATTCCTAGCTTCTCTAAGACTCTAACAAGTTTCTTGACGATGGATGCATCGACCGGCGTGGGAGCTGTTGCGTCCTGCCTCTGGAGGATTTCGTATTCGATCTTGACACCATATTCATATTCATATTTACTCAAAAGCCGTTCGATATGTTCGAGAATTTCACTCAGTCCCAGTGATGGTAGAACCCTGAAATCCACCACAAATGCGTCCTCACCAGGGATTACGTTAGGGCTTCCTACGTTACTGAACTTCTGAGTAAGTTCAAAGGTTGAAAAAGGAGGATTAAACAAGGTGTCCCGCTCACAGTATTTTTCCCGAAGCGACTTTATCATTTCAACCGCTAGTAACGAACCGATCCACCCAGCATTGACCCCTGCTTGCGGATTCGAAGCGTGGCACTCTTTTCCTTTAACATTGAACTTGCACCAGAGGATTGATTTCTCTGCTATTTCCAGAAAGCCCCCGTCCGGTGTGCCGGAATCTGGGACCAAAGCTTCATCCCCCAGCTTAAAAACTCCCTCTCTGGCGAGATGCTTTAGCCCCTTATCGCTGCCAGCCTCTTCATCGCTGACAAAGAGAAGCCCCACCTCCCTTCCCGGCATTAGCCCAAGATGCTTTAGGATTTTTGCAGCATAAGTGATACAGGCAACCGCCTGCCCGTTATCCTCCACGCCGCGCCCGTAAATCCGGTTCCCCTTAACAACCGGTGTGAAAGGGTCGCTTGTCCAGTGGCCTTTATCCCCAGCAGCAACCGTATCCAGATGTGCCACCAACCAAAGTGTTCCCGACGAATCTTTTCGTCCGGGAATGTGTGAAATGAGATTGAGCCGCTTTCCCTCCGGAACTGTTTCATCGGGCACCTCCCTGATCTCCACGGGTATTCCCTGCTTTTCCAGATAATCCGCCAGCCAAACTGCCCTCTTGTACTCCCCTGTTCCTCCGAAAGATGGATTAACAGCAGGTATTGAGCAAAAATCCACAAGAAATCTTACAATTTCACACCGAAACTTTTCCACTGCCTCAACTATTTCTTGCAGATCCATGGTTAATTCTCCTCAGAACAAATTTATCTTCCCAACATCATTATTTTCCCAAAGCTCTCGCTGGATGAAGCAGCTTTCCCTCAGCTGCAACTCCTGATCCAACCATACCATCGAATTCAGACAGATACCATCAGCGTGAGTAACGGCATCCCCCTGGGCCCCCTTGTAATAGGTTCCTTGGCAGCCGATCCCCCACTCGGTTGCGCCCCATACCCGTTCGTCCTCGGTACAGAGCCCGGTTAATTGCGCTCCCGGGTCGAACCCATAGCAAAGATCGTCAATGATGACACGCCCGGCTCTCCCCAGTTCAAGCTCAAAGATTTCAGGCATTACTGGCAACATCCCAATCACCAGGATTCATCCCGCTATCTCCCTGGCAATGCGGTTTATGGTTTTGTCAACCTCTTCTTGAAAGGCTTTTTCGTCGTACATGCACAACATCATATACTCCTCAATATGCTTCTTTTCCTCCAGGAAAATGGATGGAATATCCTCTTCCCCCAAAGCATCTACCAGCATCACGTATGCTTCTAAAAGCCGAAGAGGCCCGTACACCGGCGGTTCTTCCAAACATCCCCGGGCACTTGTAATGATGAAACAAAAAACATCTATAAGTCTCTGCTTGTTCATGACTGTATCACCCGTTTATCCATACCTTTCCCAGCTCATTACCTCCTGCACACTTCTACGCTTGGGAGCCTGGGGTGCCCTTTCAGGATAGCCTACGGAGACGATTAATTGGGGAACAAGCTGCGGAGGTAACTTCAATATTTCCTGAATAGCCCCTTGATTGAAGGATCTGATCACACATGTCCCAAGACCCAGTTCACAAGCCATCAAGTTAATATTTTGCGCAGCAAAGGCCGCATCCATCAAGCTTATAACATCTCGTCCCAACCGACCTCCTTTCCGCTCACATAAATCCAGGTCGGTGCAGATAACCAGTAACGCCGGCGGCATCCCGGTCAACCCCGGCGCAAAGGGCTTGATCTTGGCCTTTTGTTCCTCACAGCTGACAGCTATAAAATGCCATGGCTGAATGTTACTTCCGCTTGGCGCCCATATTGCAGCCTCAACCAATTTAATCAACAGATTATTATCAACCGGCTCATCACGAAAAGACCTGATACTACGCCTCTTAAAAATGGCTTCCCATACTTCCATCTCTATCATTCCTTTGCAACCAGCAATAGTTTTAACTCAGGCAAAAAGGTTGCATCGCACAAAGTGATCAGGTCCAACCTGAACCATCACAGGGTCCTTCTCGAAACATTCAGGTTTCGCCAGCGGGCAGCGAGTGTTGAAACTGCACCCTGGGGGAACATTGACAGGGCTTGGTATTTCACCCTGAGACTTGATCTTCTTAGGTTTAAGCTCTTCTTCCTCCTTGGTCACAACAGGTATCGATGACAGGAGCATTTGTGTGTAAGGATGCTGCGGAGACTGGAAAAATATCTCTGTAGGAGCCATTTCCGCTATCTTTCCCAGATACATGATCACTACCCGGGTTGCCACATTTCGCATCAGGCTTAAATCGTGCGTTATAAACAGATACGACAGGTTAAACTCTTTCTGCAGCTTTATCAGCATATTGATTATTTTTGCTTGAACTGAAACATCAAGGGAAGAGGTCGGTTCATCAAGAATCATGAAAGATGGGTTGGTGGCAAGTGCTCTGGCTATAGCCACCATCTGCCTTTCCCCACCCCCAATCATCCGGGGGTATTTATAGAGGTAACTCTCCGGAAGTTCCACCGATTCTAACAGTTGTACGATTCTTTCTCTCATCTCTCGGCCTTTTGCAAGACCATGCACTTTTAGTGGCAGTTCGATAATCTTGTAAATGGTATGCTGGGGGTTTAATGATGTACCTGGATCCTGAAAAACGATCTGCATGTCTCGCTTTAGCTCAAGCGGCCTCTGTGAAGATGCGCAACTGATATCCTTGCCCTTAAACATGATGGTCCCATTTGTCACACTATACATCCCAATCACGCAGTAGGCGGTGGTGCTTTTCCCGGAACCCGACTCACCAACCAACCCTACCGTTTCTCCTTCACGCACCTCAAAATCAATACCGTCAATCGCTTTAACAAAAAGGGTTTTATCACCTTTATGAATGGGGAAATATTTCTTCAGTCCCTTTACCTCCAGAATTATCCTGTTTTCTGACACAGCAGCACCTTCTTCTTCTGAGATATAGACTTAATTGTATTTAAAACATGCCACCTTATGCCCATTTCCTACATCAACAAAATCAGGTTTCTCCTCCCGGCAGCGATCAGTGGCATAGGGGCAACGCGGTTCAAAACGACACCCTGGCGGTGGGTTCAAATAATCTGGGATTCTGCCAGCAATGCCTTCGGCAATACCCCCACCAGAAAGCTTCGGAACACATCCAAGCAACATCTCGGTATAAGGATGCAGGGGGTTGCAGAAAAGTTCTTCGTTGTTCGATACCTCCACCATATTCCCTGCATACATTACGTAAATGCGGTCAGCATTCTCCCTTGCTATACCAAGAGAATGCGTGATCAAAATCAGCGAATTGCCTCGTTTAGTAACCAACTCCCTTAACAGCGCCAGAATCTGGTCCTGGATGGTCACATCCAGATTGGTAGTCGGTTCATCGGCAATGATTAATGCCCTTTCAGTAGCCAGAGCCATCGCAATGCAAATCCTTTGTCTCATGCCTCCGCTCATCTGAAAAGGATAACTTCCTAAGATGCGCTCCGGATCTGGTAATTTTACCTCTTTCAGAGCATTTATCGACAACTGCCTGATCTTCTCCTTGTCAAGGTCCTGAACTCCTGAGTGGGATATTACTGCAGCCAGTTGATCCCCAATGGTAAATACAGGGTTCAGGGATGCCATTGGATCTTGGAATATCATGGCAACACCTCTACCCCGCAATCTTTTGATCTCGCTCTCTTTCATTTTCAAAATATCTTTCTCTTCGAACAGAACCTCTCCTTTAGGTATATGCGCCTGGCTCGACAGAATCCGCAGGATAGCTTTCATAGTGGTGGTCTTCCCGCAGCCTGTTTCTCCTACAATGCTGACCTTTTCGCCCTTTCCCACCGAAAAATTTACACCGTTCAACACCTTCATATAGCCGCCATATACCCTGAACCACACATAAAGGTCCTGTATCTTAACCAAATCGCCCAAATGAGATCACTCCTCAGTAGATAGCATATCTTTAACTCCATCACCCAGCAGGTTGAAGGCTAAGACGATAATCATAATGGCAATGGCCGGGAATATAGAAATCCACCAGTAATCTGGCAGGTATTTCGCACCGTCTGAGACCATCGTTCCCAAAGCGGGAGTCGGTGGCTGCTCCCCTAAACCTACAAAGCTTAAGGATGCACCTGTCAGAATCACCCATCCCATATCGAGAATCATCTTGTTAAAATGGGGGCAAGACAGTTGGGCAGGATTTCTCTGAAAATGATATGGAATCTGCTTTCCCCAATCAACTCCGCAGCTCGAACATAAACCTCGTTGCGAAGTGAAGATGCCATACCATATACAAGCCGTGCATACCAGGGCCACCAGGAAATGCAAACCGCCATCATGGAATTAAAGAGTGTCGGACGCATCACCGCGCACACGGCCAGGGCCAGAATCAACGGGGGAAGAGCAAGAAAAATATCGGTGATCCTCATCAAAATAGTTTCAATCAGCGAACCCTTCATATAACCTGCTATTAGACCAATTACTGTCCCTATAGGGACAACCATTACCAGTACCCCTACTCCCATGATCAAGGCACCACGAAAGGCAAAGATAATTCTGCTGAGAATGTCCCGTCCGAAGACATCGGTACCAAGCAAATGGTGCCAGCCGGGAGGGAGGTTCGCTTCTGCATAGTTGACAAATGCCCCAGCATGTTTCGGATAAGGAGCCACGAAACGCGCGAAAACTGCACTTAAGATTATAAGTACGATGACCACCAAGCCCACTACCGACATCTTATTGCGAGAAAATTTATACCAGGCTTTTTTAGCATTCTCGACATATCTGTTGACAACACTGTAATCTGAGGCCTCCCGAGTCGTCATTTTCCATAATTACCTCCCTGCCAAACCGATTCTGGGATCAAGATAGGCAACAATAAAATCAATAATTATATTGATAGTAACGAAAATAACACCGAGCACCATAATTACACCGGCAATAGCATTCAGGTCTTTGTTCAACATGGCAGATATACCATAGCGTGAGAAGCCTGGATAATTGAAGATCAGCTCTACAAGAAATGCATTTCCAAACAATGCGGCAATATCAAGCGAGGCAACCGATACGGTCGGTATCAAAGATGGCTTCAATAAATACTTCACAAAGATGAGACCTTCCGGGATGCCGTATGCCTTCTCCGCAGCAATGTAGTCTTTCCCCATATTATCCAGCATGCTCGACCTGGTGATCCGGGCCGCCTGCGCCATGCCACCCATCGCCAGGGCAATGGCTGGCAGCACCAGGTGCTTGAAGGCATCGACAAATGTGCCAAAGTTTCCAGTAATCAAGCTATCCACTGTATACATCCCTGTAATCATCGGTGGTGGCACTACTCCCGGACTCAGACGTCCCATAGTTGGAAATATTGGAATATTGTAACCGAAGATCAAGACAAAGATAATTGCCCAGACAAAGGCAGGAGATACAATCCCCAAATATGAAATGACGCGTATCAGACCGTCCAACCACGAATTAGTAAATTTAGCAGATATTATACCAAGGAAGATTCCTCCAAACACCAGAACAATTGCCGACAAAATAACAATCTCCAGTGTCGCAGGCAAAAATTCTTTGATATCTGTCGTCACCGACCGCCGTGTCACAAGGGACCTGCCCAAATCTCCATGTACAAGCCCATCAAGCCATAGAACATATTGGGTATACAACGGTTTATCCAGGTGCATCTCCTGTCGCAGTTTTTGCACCGCCCACTCAGGAGCACGGGGTCCCAATGCCAGCCTGGCCGGATCACCTGGAACAACCCTGCTGATAATAAAGATCAGGATCGATAACCCGAATAAAACGAAGATAGATAATCCGATGCGCTTTAACAGATTGATCCCCATTCATCCCACCCCTTTTTAAGGTAATAACAACAGATAAATAAACTAATCAGAGGGGGCCACCGGTTTTATGCCTCTGGCCCCCTTTACTCATTTTAGCCTACAATAAGGCCAATCGTTTCTCTGGATACACCTTCATATCGTGTACATACTGGTCGTAACCCATTGGTAGACAGCCTTTTTCTTTTTTCAGAGCCCGCTCTGCAGTCGGCCAGTAGACGTAATCTTTCTGGTAAGCCCGCTTTTCGGCCTGGTCAAAGAGCCAGATGGTGGGGCAAAGGTCGTATAACGCCTTTTGTACCTGAGCATACTTTTCAAAGCGCTGTTTTACATCCACCGTTGCCAGGGCGTCTTCGATCATGTTGTCGATGTTCTTGTCCTGTAACCACTCCATTTGTTCCCAGGTCCCGCAAGAGCTGGAATGGTATCTGGACATCAGAATTGAACCCGCTTCATTATAGTGTGGTGCAACAAAAACCAGGGAGGCATTAGGTGTAGTTTCGAGCTTCTGGGCATCTGCCATCATTGATCCGAACGGCTTTTTGGTGATGTTGATCTTGATCCCGAGTTCGGCAGCATTGGCCTGAATCAAAAGAGCCAGCTTCTCCTCCTCGGGGGCTTCAGCGCACCAACTGAGCGAAACCGGGTACTGGTCGAGCTTTCCATAGTACTTTGATTGCTTCAACTCTTCTTTCGCCTTGGCAAGATCTCTCTTAAAGAACGGGATTGTCGGATCATGACCAGGCAACACAGCCGGCACCGGTCCCTTACTGAGAGCAGAACCGGGGTAAATACTGGTTATAATGGCGTTATAGTCGATGCAATAAGCCAGAGCCCTTCTAAAATGTACATCATCGGTCGGTGCTTTCTTGGTATTCAGCATCAGGTTCAGGTTATGGCCGTTGAGGAAGGTGGCCACGTCAACTCCTTTAATCTTATCCATTGTTTTGTAATTCTCCAGGGGTTGGAGCTCATCGGTGATTTCTAGCTCCCGGCGTCCCATTGCCGTTCTCACTGTAATCGGCTCAACCGAACCCGAAAGCTTAAAGAACTTGGGAGCATTGGGGTCCCAACCACCCCAGTAATCGTTGAACTTTTCCCAGAGCACATATTCTTCCATTTTTACTTCTTTAACCTTATAGGGACCGCTGCCGGCATCATGAGTCAAAAGCCACTTTTTACCGTAATCACCCATCTCGCCGTACTGGCCGTTCTTTTCAATATGGGCGAGCACTTCATCCTTATTGAGAATATAAAGTCTCACCAGGGACTGCAGGAAGGGACCGAACGGTTTCTTCAACTGGAATTCCACTGTGTACTTATCCAGAGCTTTAACTCCTGCCACATCCCTTGTAAACAGGTAGGCAAACCCCTCCCCGATTTTCAAAAGCCGGTTCATGCTGAATTCTACGTCTTCTGCAGTAACTTCATCACCGTTGTGGAATTTGACACCCTGCCTTAAATAAAATTTGTAGGTTAAGCCGTTATCCAGGATATCCCACTTAGTGGCCAAGTGCGGCACCACGCTGCCATCTGGTTTGGGAAACACCAGAGTATCATAGGTATTTACCAGAGCAATCGAATCGCTAAACTTGCTTCCTACTCCTGGGTCGATAAAGACCGGCCAATCTTCGGTTATCCTGATGATGCTATCTTCAGATTTAACCTGTTTTGCTGCATTCTGCCCCTTACCACCGCAACCTACCAGGGTTACAAGCAAACCGACAACCAGCAACAACGCAACAGCTTTTCTTAACCTGGGCATAATAACCCCCCTCTAAGTATTTACATGCCTTACTTCAGGCGGTTCTCAATGGGAACATAGTCGAAATCAAAGCCGAATGCCCTTGGGCCGAGGATATCGATCCCTTTTTGGGTACGAAATACCGAACGGGCTTTCAGACCGATCACCGCTACATGATCCCCAATCGCAAGTGTCGGGTTGGCGATCGGCTCACCGTTATCGGCATTCACCACAGTGATGATGTCAGGGCTGGTCACAATGACCTCATCATTTTTCCAGCATACATGGTTTTCGTTCTTAAACCAGATCTTTACCACATCGTTTGCATACTCACCCTCACCAGTAATCGTATGTGTTCCCCAGTAATAGCCGACTCTATCTTCCCACTCCTTTCCTGTTACTTTTCCTCTGATTAAAATCCATCCACCGAGTGTCTTTGTAACCTCTTGAACCGGATCTTTGCCTTCCTCGCGAGCTTCCCTGATCAGCTTGCCGACATTATAGCATTCTGTCAGTGTACCGGGGATAATGACTTTTTTCATCTCGCTGGCAGGCATCAGGAATCCGGCGTCACCGGTCAGGCCGTAGGCGGCGGTGCTGATCAGCTTTCCGATTCGCTCGGCCATGGCATAGTTGATTACATCTTTAATGATCGACACATTACCCCAGGCATCCACACTGGAAATTGGCCAGAGGGTCTTTTCGAATAAATATGGCGTTGTCTGCGGGATCTCCGGAATAGCCCGGCCTGTGTAATCCCCGTCAACGGTTGGAATACCGTTCACCAACCCGGCTGCCAGCGCGCTGGGTGTATTCGCCCCCCCTAACTCGATGGGAACAACTGCATCAATCTTTTTCCCGGTATAGAGAGAAAGCTCCATAATTGCCTTGGCAAGCGTATTCTTGTGATCATATAAGGGCTTTGTCAATCCAAAGCGTTTCATTTCTTCTAAAACTTCCGGAGTATGAGGAGCAATTGATCCCATTAAAAAGGGACAAACAGTTAAAGCATCGTCAGGCAAATCACTCACATCTATCCAACCGACCTCTTTGCCTTGCTCTAACTCGCTAAGCAGAGACTCTAATCCTCTTTCCGGAAGTCCACCTCCACCGGTGCCATAAAAAGTGCACCCTCTTATAAAATCCTCAGCATCCTGTCTCGTTTTTAAGATCTTGCGCGGCATTTTACTACATCCTCCTCCTTGAATGAATACACTTCGACATCGATTTCGATGTCAATTTTGGGTTGATAATTTCTCAATCGCCCTTTCTATATCCTATGTGCACTTTTTCAACAATCAGTGGGCGTTGTTGTGCATATGCATAGCCAATCACAAAACAAAAAACCGCCCAAGCGGCACCATCAAAAGAATGAAAACAGTGGTTTATCCTTGCATGCCCGGCACTCAAAATCACTGCCTTATTGCCATAGTATAAATAACTCAGTCTCATAATTGGTTCTGGAATGGTGCAGTCGGTGAATCTGTGTTGAGTGCCGGGGCACCTTCAAGGATAACCAGAACGTATTTAAAGGGCAGACCATCACGCCGCCTCCGGCGGCACCAACAGAGTATGAAAATTACCCGACGGGTCTACCGGCGAGCGACCTATGGAAGGCCGGGTAACAGGACAGGCGAAGCGAGGATGACAGGTCGGGATGCGAGTACAGACACCTCTCGACTTGCGATGGAATGGATTTGCAGCGAGGCCAAACGCGGCGTTTGACAGAAGCAGTTCGCAACTTGTTACGCAGCATCCCAGAGCTGTCCCGAAGCGAGCCGTTGTCCTGTCCGGCCTGGAATCGGGAGTCGAG
>DULK01000029.1 GCA_012840385.1 Syntrophomonadaceae bacterium | reverse complement strand
CCCCTTTCGTCCGGATCATGGCCGCCCCTTCCCCGATCCTCCTCAGGGCCTCGCCCAGGTCCCGGGCTCCGCATACGAAGGGTACTTTGAACTGGTGCTTGTCGATGTGATGGGATTCGTCCGCCGGCGTGAGGACTTCGCTTTCGTCTATGTAGTCAATGCCCAGGGCCTCCAATATCTGGGCTTCCACGAAGTGGCCGATCCGGGCTTTGGCCATGACCGGTATGGATACGGCGTCCATGATCTTAAGAATTACGTCGGGATCGGCCATCCGGGCGACTCCACCGGCTGCCCTGATGTCCGCCGGAACCCGCTCCAGGGCCATGACGGCGCACGCCCCCGCCTCTTCGGCGATCTTCGCCTGCTCCGGGGTGGTAACGTCCATGATCACCCCGCCTTTAAGCATTTCGGCCAATCCTTTTTTCAGTTTCCAGGTGCCTTTTGCCTCCTCCATGCCAACCTCATCCTTTCGTATGTAAACCGTACAGGTGCTTTTTCTTAATTCTACTGCAGACCGGCGCTCAAAACAACCCGGCCCTACTCCGCCTTCCTGGCATCCTTGATGCTGGCCGGCGGCAGCTTGGCGACTGCCACCACGCGGTCCCCTTCGTCCAGCCGCATCAGCCTGACCCCCTGGGTGGCCCTTCCCTGCTGCGAGATTTCGTTGACCGGGATCCGGATCATGGTGTCCGTGCCGCTCATCAACAGGATTTCGTCCCCGCTCCGGACGACCTTGATCGCAGTCAGGTACCCGTTGCGGTCCGTCACCTTCAGGGTGGTGATTCCCTTCCCGCCACGCCCCTGGCGCCGGTACTGATCGAGGGGTGTCATCTTTCCGTAACCCTTTTCGGTTACCACCAGCAGCCGGTGATCGGGCTCAATCCGCTCCATTCCGACCACCTCGTCGCCGGGTGTGAGGCGAATGCCGCGCACCCCTGCCGCCGTCCGCCCCATGGGCCTTACCTCCTCCTCACCGAACCGCAGGGCCATTCCCTTTCTGGTGGCCAGGATGACCTCGCTCTGTCCCCCGGTGAGCTTGACCCCGATCAGCTCGTCCTCATCACCGAGGCGGAGGGCGATGATGCCGTCCCTCCTGGCGGAATCGTAATCTTTAAGCACCCCTTTCTTGACCATCCCGCCTTTGGTGGCCATCAACAGGAAACGGTCGTTCCTGAACTCCCGCAGGGGGATCACTGCGGTGACGCGCTCGTCAGCAGCCAGGGGGAGGAGATTCACCAGGGCGGTTCCCTTCGCCTGCCTGCTCCCTTCAGGCAGTTCGTAGACCTTGAGCCTGTAAACCTTTCCCTTGTTCGTGAAGAAGAGCAGGTAGTGCAGCGTGGATGCCACGAAGAGGTGCTCCACAAAGTCTTCTTCCCGGGTCGTCAGGGCGGTCACACCGCGCCCCCCGCGGTGCTGGCCGCGATAGGCGTCCACCGGGATGCGCTTGATGTAGCCCCGTCCCGTGAGGGTGATCACCACGTACTCCTCCTGGATGATGTCCTCCTTGGTCACCTCCGGGGCCTTGCCGATGATCTCGGTGCGCCGGTCGTCCCCGAACTTCTCCCTGATCTCCAGAAGCTCCGACCTGATCACGCCCCGGATCAGGCCCTCACTGGCGAGGAGTTCCCGCAGGTAGGAAATCCGTTTTTCCAGCTCCTTCTTCTCATCTTCTATCTTTGCCCGCTCCAGGCCGGTCAACCGCTGGAGCCGCATGTCCAGGATCGCCTGGGCCTGGCGTTCGCTTAAGTTAAAGTTACCCATCAACCCCCTGCGGGCATCATCCACACTCCGGGACCCGCGGATCAGGGTGATCACGGCATCGATGTGATCGAGGGCGGTGATCAGGCCCTGCACGATGTGCAGCCGTTCCTCTGCCTTTTTCAGCTGGTACTGGGACCTGCGCCGGACCACCTCGATCTGGTGGTTGAGGTAGTGGTCCAGCACCTCCCGCAGGCTCAGGACCCGCGGCTCCCCATCAACCAGGGCGAGCATGATCACCCCGAATGTCTCCTGGAGCTGGGTGTGCTTGTAAAGCCTGTTCAGGATGATCCGGGGGTTGGCGTCCCTGCGCAGCTCCATGACCACCCGCAGCCCGCTCCGGTCGGACTCGTCCCGCAGGTCGCTGATCCCATCCAGCTTCTTTTCCCGGATCAGTTCGGCGATCCGCTCCACCAGGCGGGCCTTGTTCACCTGGTAGGGGAGCTCGGTGATGACGATCTGGGTGCGGTTGCCGGCACCCTTTTCCACGGTCGCCCGGCCGCGCATGACCACCGTCCCCCGGCCGGTTTCGTAAGCCGCCCGGATCCCCTCCTCTCCCAGGATAAACCCTCCCGTCGGGAAGTCCGGCCCCGGAATGTACCTCATCAGGTCCCGGGAAGTGGCCTCCGGGTTGTCTATGAGGTATACGATGCCGTCTACAACCTCCCTCAGGTTGTGGGGCGGGATGTTCGTGGCCATGCCGACGGCAATGCCGGCAGAACCGTTGATCAGCAGGTTGGGAACCCTGCTCGGCAGGACGGTCGGTTCCTTTTGGGAACCGTCGTAGTTGGGGATGAAGTCGACCGTCTCCTGGTCGATGTCCGCCAGCATGGCCATGGCGATTGCTTCCAGCCGCACCTCGGTGTAACGCATGGCCGCTGCCGCATCCCCGTCCACCGAACCGAAGTTGCCGTGCCCGTCGACAAGCGGGTAGCGGCAGGCAAAGTCCTGGGCGAGGCGCACCAGGGCATCGTAGACGGCGGCGTCACCATGGGGGTGATAGCGCGCCAGCACCGTCCCGACCACAACCGCCGATTTTTTGTGCGGCTTATCCGGCCCCATCCCGGCATCGTACATGGTGTAGAGAATGCGCCTGTGCACGGGCTTCAACCCATCCCGCACATCCGGCAGCGCCCGCCCGACGATCACGCTCATGGCGTAATCCAGGTACGACCTCTGGACCTCGGTATTGATGTCAACCGGTAAAACTGATCCCTTTGCTGCCACAACCCATCTCCCTTTAAATTTTCTTAATATCCTTATTTTTCCCAACTATTTTATTATAACCCTCCGGCCCTGCCATGCCAACTTCTTTCACAGGCCCGAACGGGTTGGCCCACTGCAGGAAACCCTAAACCTCACCGCCCCCGAACCGGGGGTGCTTCCCTGCTTAATCCGGAGATGCAGCCGCATAACCGTCGACGCGGTGGCGGTGGCGGTCGACCTCATTGGTTTCAAAGGCTATGTGATGCGTGTGCCTGCCACCCGGCAGTTGAATGGCGGGACCGGTTCCTGCATAATAGGCGTGGGTGTGCCCGTCGTCATAAGTGGTAATACCTCTGATCATATGCTGATGGCTCCCGTTAAGCGGCACGGGCAAACCCGTTACCCCCAGATGCAGGTGCGCATGCCCCTGGTCGCAGCCGGTTTTCCCGTTGTGAGCATGCACGTGGACGTGGAAATCAAAACGTCCTGTGAAAGCTTGATTATCCATGTTGCTCCACAACACAGACCCCTCCCTTCCCTTAACCTTACCGGTTACCATACCAGTATATGGAATAAGCCGGCCTTTGCTGCCGGCGGGAGGGGAAGAGTGGCCCTGCTCCGGGGATGGCCTACCCCCCGGGCCTTCCCCGGGACCGGTATGGCCGTCCCCGGCGCAGCAGGGGTCTTCAGGGCGCCTTTAGTCAAAAAAAAGAACTAGGCCGGGAGACGGTTTAACCCTTATAGCCCACGGCCACAATGAAGCCTCCGTCGGTGCGCCCCTCCCGGGCGGCTGCCGCTTCGATCGCCCGGGCCTCGTCAACCTTCGTTCCGTCAAAATCGGGGCCGAAGAAGAGCACCGCCCTGCCCCGGACATCCCTACCGGGCATGGCGGCCATGAGCTCGGAGAGGGTGTAAAAACGGGCGTGCCGGAAGAGGGAGTCCGGTTCCCGGGCGGCTTTCTCCTCATAATACCTGCTCCAGAGGCTGTTGCCCCCGATCAGGCCGACCACCAGCCGCCCCCCCGGTTTCAGTACCCGGTAGCCCTCTGCCAGGGCCGCCTTCAGGTTCGGGGCGAACTCCAGGGCGGTTACGGAAACAACCTTGTCAAAGCTGTCTGCAGCAAAGGGAAGCCGCATGGCGTCGGCTTTTATAAACTTTATATCAAACCCCTCAGCCTCCGCCTTGCGGCGGGCAACGGCCAGCATTGCTTCAGAGATGTCGATTCCGGTTACCTTCACCCCGAGGCGGGCGAGTTCCAGGGAGAAATTTCCCGTACCGCATCCCACATCCAGGATGTCTTCTCCGGCGGCAGGTTCAAGGTAGGCATAAACAGGCTCTTTCTCCACCCGGTCTACCAAAGCCCCCAGGGGGCGCCTGTACCAGTCATCGTACTCGCCGGCGATGTTGTCAAAAATTTCTGCCACGGTTTCAACCCCTTCTTGTAAATTATCCGCTAACAGGTGGCCTGACACACCATATTTCGACGCCGGCAGTATTTCTCCTCTTCCTTTATCCATGACCCTACACAGGAAGTATCTGCCAGCAAAACTCAAACTAAACTCTAGACTCTAGCAAAGATATTTACCCGGTTGGGATATTTTTCTCTCCTCCGCAGGACTAAAGCCGGTTGGCAGGGAATATAAGCAGTGGATAGCTATGCAACATTTTAAAATCCCAAGGGGTGGAGTCATGATGAAACCGATCACAGGTTTGAGAAGGGATCACGCGGCGATCACGGTCATGATGGGCGTCCTGGAAAAACTCTGTGCAAAGTGCTGGCAGGGGGAGGAGATCAACCCCAACCACCTCGATAAGGTGGTGGAGTTTATCGAGGTGTTTATCGATAGATACCACCACCGCAAGGAGGAGGAACTCTTTGCGGCCCTGAGGAAGGCGGGAATCCCCCTTGATGGAGGGGAACTCGGCACCATACCGGAGGAGCATGCCTCTCTGCGCCGGTACATCCGGGGTATGCGCGAAGCCGCAGTTGACTACAGGAAGCAACCGGTCAGCGGCATGTATAAATTCTTTATCAACGCCAGGGAATTCGGAAGCGTTTACCTGCGGCACCTCGACAAAGAAAAAAACATGCTCTACCCCTCTGCGGAGTGGGTCCTGACCGGGGGCGAACAGGAGGTGTTGGGGAAGGCGTTCGAACGAATAGATGGAGAAACAGGACCCGCCAGGCTGGTGGAGTTTCACCTCCTGGCGAACCGGTTAAAAGATATCTATTGTTAGACAGTTTCCGCGCCGTTGCGCCGCCTGCGCCACCAGTAATAGATGATCAGGCCGACAACGGCAAGGATGATCACTATGTCGAACTGCCGGAAAAGGGGTTCAATCGCCCTCCAGTTTTCCCCCAGTTTTACCCCCACATAGGTCAACAGGGCCGACCAGGGAAGCGAGCCCAGAAAGGTATAGACCACAAAACGCCCAAAGTTCATGCGGGCGATTCCGGCAGGCAGGGAGATAAAAGTGCGAATCACGGGCAGGAGGCGGGCGAAAAAGACGGCCTTTTCACCATAGCGGTCAAACCAGCGGGTCGCCTGTTCCAGCCGGGCCTCGCTAATGTGGACGTAACGGCCGTACCGCAGCAGCAGCGGCAAACCACCCCAGCTTCCCAAGGCATATGAGGCAATGGACCCAAAGGTCCCTCCCGCCGTTCCGGCCAGCACCGCACCCCAGAAAGTGAGCTTTGACTGGCTGACCAGGTACCCTCCGAAGGGAAGGATCACCTCGCTGGGAAGGGGGATGTTGGCACTTTCAATGGCCATCCCGATGCCGATGCCCCAGTATCCCAGATTCGCTATGAAGTTTACCGTAGCCTCGATAATTAACTCAAGAATGGCAAACAAAATAGGACCTCCTGCCGTTCAGTTTAGTGTCGTCTCTCTTATCTCTCTGGCCCCCTGGCAGCCCACCAGAACGCCAGGGCGGTTATTCCCACCAGCCCCGCGATGTACGGAAAGGAAAGGTACTCCCTCGGAACAGAAGTATACAAACCGATATAGCCAAAGGCTATAAAGATCAGAGCGGATATCAGCTTGACCAGCCGCTCGGGGATTTTCTTTCCCGCTACAACGCCCGCATAGATTCCAATTGCGTCAGCGATGAGCATCCCCATAGTCGTGCCCATTAGCGTGAGCAAAGGAGAACGGTATTTGGCCGCCAGGGCGATGGTGGCCAGCTGCGTTTTGTCCCCCAGTTCCGCAAGAAAGAAGGCGACGGCGACGGTGACAATGGGACCCCAGCTTGTTTTTCTTTTATGCTCGTCCGATATGGTGTCCCCACGAATGGTCCACAAACCGAATACAATAAACGAACCCGCCGCAGCCATCTGGACAAGCCTCACGTTGAGGGATGTGCCCAGGTAATTTCCCAGGGCAACCGCCAGGCCGTGATTCAACAGGGTGGCAATGAAAACCCCCCAGAGAACGGGGCCGGCGGGAAAGCGGGTAGCAAAGGCCATGGCCAGCAGTTGCGTCTTATCTCCCATTTCGGCCAGGACAACCACAGCCACGGCGCCTAGAAAAATGAGCATCGGATGCCTTCCCCGTCTAACAGATCTCAGATAAAAAGACCTTTAACATAAACACCACCGCAGTGTTAAAGGTCTCGCTAATTGGCCGGAGCCAACGGTGAAGCCAGGCCTGGGCCGGTATGTTGACATCACCTGTTTAACTACTCCCCTTCAACTGGTTCAAGTTTAATTATTAATATTGCGGTTTGTCAATACACAGTTATTTATTGCAATATTTTAATGGCTGTGGAATCAGTCAAAATCGAAAATATCAAAAATGCTCAGCTTCTTTTTCCTGCGGTGATAACGCTCGTCGTCATCGTCATCACGGCGATAATCGTGCCTGCGGTGGTGGTCCTCATGGTGGTGGCCGTACCTGTCATAGGGATCGCCCACCAAAGAGAGCACCTTCTCCAGTTCACCACGGTCGAGCCAGACACCCCTGCAGTTGGGGCAGATATCAACGAGAACGCCGTATTTTGGTATTTCGTCTAGAGGAATCCGGCAAACAGGACACTCTTTCATGAAAAAATCCTCCTTTTTTTGATTATTTAACATTTACCATATTAAACCATCATATGGTTTCTTACCGTACCACCAGAAGTTAAAAACCCAAAAGTATAATGCCCTAACCCGCTTTGGAAGAAAACCTGGCGAACAGCTTGCCGGTTTCCACCGCCAGGAGGGGAATCATGCTGAATCCGAGCACCACCCCCCAGTCGCCAGACGAGAGAGGCACGGTCTCGAAGACCCTTCTCAGGAAGGGAACAACCAGCACGGCCACCTGCAGGAACGCCGAGGCCAGGAAAGCGCAGGCCAGGCTGCGGTTGGTCAGCGGCCCGATGGTGAAGAGAGACTCTTTAAAGCTGCGGACGTTAAAGGAATGCACCAGCTGCATCAGGGCCATGGAGGCAAAGGCCATGGTGCGGGCCTCCGGCAGCGCCCGGCCCCGGCTGAGAGCCAGCCAGTAGACGGCAAGGGAGAGCAGCCCGATCAATGCCCCCTGCCACAGGATGCGGAAACCCATCCCCCCGGCCAAAACCCCCTCCCCGGCTTTCCGGGGCGGCAGCCTCATCACTCCTTTTTCGGGAGGCTCCAGCCCCAGGGACAATGCCGGCAACCCGTCGGTGATCAGGTTGAGCCAGAGGATCTGAATGGCAGTCAGGGGGCTGCCCAGCCCGAGGAGTATTGCCGTAAAGATGGCTACGATCTCGCCGACGTTGCAGGAAAGCAGGTACTGTACGGACTTGCGGATATTGCCGTAGATGGTGCGGCCCTCTTCGACCGCCCGAACAATGGTGGCGAAGTTGTCATCCAGCAGCACCATGTCCGATGCCTCTTTCGCAACCTCCGTGCCGGTGATCCCCATCGCCACACCGATATCCGCCCTTTTCAGGGCCGGGGCGTCGTTGACCCCGTCACCGGTCATGGCCACCACCTGGCGGTGCGCCTTTAAGGCCGCTACAATGCGCAGCTTATCCTCCGGGGATACCCGGGCATACACCGTGGTGCGGTTGACCTCGTTCTTCAGCCGTTCGTCGTCCATCCTTGCCAGCTGCGAACCGGTAAGAACGCCGTCCCCCTCCCGCCAGAGGTCCAGATCCCGGGCGATGGCCACCGCCGTCTCCTGGTGATCGCCGGTGATCATCATGGTGCGGATACCGGCCTGGCGGGCAACTGCCACCGCTTCCCCCGCCTCCGGGCGCGCCGGGTCCTGCATGGCAAAGAAGCCGGCAAAGGTCAGGTCGTGTTCGACGGCTTCAGGTGCCGGGTCCTGAGGCAGCTCAGGCCACCGCCGAAAGGCCAGGGCAAGCACCCGCTGCCCCTGGGACGCCAGCTTTGAATTAATTTCGGAAAGCCCGGCGCGATCTTCCCCGGTCAGGGGGGAAATTCCCCCTCCCCGCATGATTCCGCTGCAGCGCTCCAGCAGCACATCGGGGGCGCCTTTGGTAAAGGAGTAAATCTCCCCGTCGATCCTCTGGAAGGTGGTCATCATTTTGCGGCCGGAATCAAAGGGGATTTCCGCCAACCGGGGGTAGTGCCGCTCGGCGTCATCCCTGTTCATCCCCGCTTTGGCCGCCGCCACCACCAGAGCCCCCTCTGTGGGATCGCCGATCACCCGGTAACCGTTCCCCGTCTGCTCCAGCCGGGCGTCACTGTTCAGCAGCCCCCCCAGGAGCATTAACCTTAAGCTGCCGTCGTCTTGGGGATCTACGGCCTCTCCATCATCGTTTAAAAAGCTGCCTTCCGGGAGGTATCCGGTGCCCGTCACCCGGATGAGCCGGTCACCGGTATAAAGGCGGGTGACCGTCATCTCATTCTTGGTGAGGGTGCCGGTTTTATCGGTACAGATGACGGTAACCGTGCCAAGGGTCTCCACGGCGGGGAGCCTCCGGATCACAGCCTGCCGGCGGCTCATCCTGGTGACTCCCAAAGAGAGCACGATGGTTACCACCGCCGGCAGGCCCTCCGGCACCGCGGCCACCGCCAGGCTGATGGCGATCATGAACATTTCCAGCAGCCGTTCACCCCGCCAGAGCCCTGCGGCAAACACCATCAGGACGATGACACCGGCGGCCATGCCCAGGAGTCTGCCCAGCTCCCCCAACCGCCGCTGCAGCGGAGTGATTTCCGGCGGGGCAGCCTGGAGCATCTCAGCGATCCTGCCGAGCTGGGTCTTCATTCCCGTCGCCACCACAAGGCCCCGCCCGCGCCCGGCGCTTACGGTTGTGCCCATAAAGGCCATGTTTTTCCAGTCCCCTACCGGTAATTCCTCCTCAATTATCACTTCTACGCCCTTTTCCACAGGGACCGACTCCCCGGTCAGGGCCGATTCGTTCGTTCTCAAAGAGGCCACCTCGGTCAACCGGAGATCGGCCGGCACGGAATCACCGGCTTCCAGCAGCACCAGGTCACCGGGAACCAGCCTTTCCACGTCGACCCGGGTGACGACCCCGTCCCTGACGACTTTGGCGGTAGGTTTCGTCATCTTCTTCAGAGCCTTGAGGGACTGCTCCGCCTTCCGCTCCTGGTATACTCCGAGTGCGGCATTCAGCAACACGATGACCAGGATCACGATAACGTCTTCCCATTCCCCAAGGAGGCCCGAAATGAAGGCGGCTCCGATCAGAATCAGCACCAGCACTTCCTTCAGCTGGGCCGTAAACATGGCGAAAAGGCTGCGGGGCGGTGGCTCCTTCAGGGCATTCCTCCCGTGCTCCTTCAGACGCCTGACGACCTCCGAAGCGGCAAGCCCCCTCTCCGGGTCCGAGCCTAACTCCCGGCATACCTGCTCGATGTCTAAGGCGTACCACCTTTTTTCCTGCACGCTTTTCACCTCACACCTTTTACCGGTTGTCCCCGGATAATATAAAAAGACCTCTGCCTGAACGCTTAAGTTCATGCAAAGGTCTCGCCCGGCATTTTACTCCGCAGGTGCAGCGGGACCTCCTAACGGTCCGGGATGACGCCGCACCTGTTTCAGCTACTCCCCCGTGCATCGATTTGTTTGAGATTATTAATTATACGTCAAGGTTCCTGACCTCGCGGGCATGGGCCTGGATGAACTCCCGCCTGGGCTCCACCCTTTCTCCCATCAGGATGGTGAAGATCTCGTCGGCCCGCACGGCATCCTCCAGGGTGACCTGGAGCATGGTGCGCTTCTCAGGGTTCATGGTGGTCTCCCAGAGCTGCTCCGGGTTCATCTCACCAAGGCCCTTGTAGCGCTGGATATTGACGTTATCGCTCTTCAGCTTTGCCAGAAGTTGTTCCAGCTCGTGGTCGTCGTAGACGTAATGCTCCTCCTTCCCCTTCTGCACCTTATAGAGGGGGGGCTGGGCGATGTAAACATACCCCGCCTCGATCAGCTTCCTCATATAGCGGTAGAAGAAGGTCAGCAGCAGTGTCCTGATGTGCGCCCCGTCCACGTCGGCATCGCTCATGATCACGATCCGGTGGTAGCGGGCCTTCTCCAGGTCGAAATCGTCCAGGATGCCGGTGCCTATAGCCGTAATGATGCTCTTGATCTCCTCATTGGCCAGCATCTTGTCCAGCCTGGCCTTTTCGGCGTTGATGATCTTTCCCCGCAGCGGGAGGATTGCCTGGAAGCGGCGGTCACGCCCCTGCTTGGCGGAACCCCCGGCGGAATCCCCTTCCACGATGTACAATTCGCACTCCTCCGGGTTCTTGGAGGTACAGTCGGCCAGCTTCCCCGGCAGGTTGAGGTGATCCAGGGCGCTTTTGCGCCTGGTGAGTTCCCGGGCCTTCCGGGCGGCTTCTCTGGCCCGTGCCGCCTTAACCGCCTTCTCGGCAATCAGTTTGGCCGGCCCCGGGTTCTCTTCAAAGAACTCGGCGAGGTATTCGCTGACCACCGATTCGACGATGCCGCGCACCTCGCTGTTCCCGAGCTTTGTTTTGGTCTGACCCTCGAATTGCGGCTCCCTCAGCTTGATGCTGATGACAGCCGTAAGCCCTTCCCGGGTGTCCTCCCCTGCCAGGTTCTCCTCATTGTCTTTCAAGAAACCGAAGCGCCGTGCGTAATCGTTGACCACCCGCGTCAGGGCCGCCTTAAAACCGGTTTCATGGCTGCCCCCTTCCTGTGTGTGGATGTTGTTGGCGTAGGAAAGGATGTTCTCCACGTACCCGGTGTGATATTGAAGGGCGATCTCAATCATCACACCCTCTTTCTGGGCAGTGAAGTAAAGAGGGTTTTCGTGCAGGATCTCCTTATTGCGGTTGAGGCTGCGTACAAAGTCGGCAATACCGCCATCGTGGTGAAAGGTGAAGGTTTCATTCTTTGCTTCATCGATCAAGACAAAGCGAAGCCCCTTGTTCAAGTAGGACAGGTCGCGAATCCGGGATAACAGGAGGTCGCGGTTGAAGGTGCGGTCGGGAAAGATCAGGGAGTCCGGCAGGAACCGGATGGACGTTCCCGTTTCACCGGTTTCCCCCGCCTCCTTCAGTAGAGTTTTAATTCTCCCGCGCTCGTACCTTTGGATATAACGCTTACCGCCTCTCTTTATTTCAATCTGCAGCCAGCGCGACAGGGCATTGACGACGGACAACCCCACACCGTGCAGGCCGCCGGAAATCTCATAACCGTTTCCACCGAACTTACCCCCGGCGTGAAGCAGGGTAAGTGCCGCCTCCACCGCCGGGCGGCCGGTCTGGGGGTGGATGTCTACCGGAATGCCACGGCCGTTGTCAGAAACGGTAACGCTCCCGTCACCGTGCAGCCTTATTTCAATATGATCGCAAAAGCCCGCCAGGGCCTCATCTACGCTGTTATCGATCAGTTCGAAAACAAGCTGGTGAAGTCCCCGGACACCGGTATTCCCGATATACATCCCGGGACGGCGCCGCACAGCTTCTACTCCTTCCAATACCTCGATCTGGCTGGCATCATACTGGTTGTGATTCTTCTGATGTCCTTCGTGCTCTGGCAACTGCCTTTCCTCCTTTCTTGAGCCGGCGGCGTGAATGTTGATATTTTCCATGTTCTTTATTATACCACATAGAAAAAATCTCTTCAGATACACTTGATGACGCTGGTTTTTCCCATTAACTGGGCCCTCTTCAGGAGTGTCGCCGTGGAAATTGGCGAATAGTAAATATAGCGCCTGGTGATCACCACGCTTTTCTCGCTTTCTTCCCTCCCAATATGTATAACCGTTTGATCCTCCGCCGCTAAACTCAAGAACTCTCGCGTTGCTTCCTTCTTGCGGCCGATCTCGAGATCGATGATGGCGATCACTTCATTCAGGGAAACTGCGACATCGCCACCGATATGCAGGTACATTTAATCAACTCCTTCTTTGTTTAGAGGCTTCGAACATGCAGAGATACTATACTGGGTGTGAGTTGGCACTTATCAGCATAATCGCCCGAATAATCCGCAGTAGTGGCGATTACCTGCCTGAAAGCACAAAACTCGTTTAGCACCTGTGATCTTCTTTTTTCGTCGAGCTCCGAAAACACATCGTCGAGAAGGACGAGTGGTTCGAATTGCCGTTCTTCGGCAAGGATACGGCTTTGCCCGATCTTCAGGGAGAGAGCGATCAGGCGCTGCTCCCCCTGGGAGCAGTAAAAGCGCGCATCATGTCCATTCAGGAGAAACCTGAGGTCATCGCGGTGGGGCCCTAGGGTGGTAACCTTCAGGCGCTCATCCAGCGAGCGGGCATTTTTCAAGGCGGTGCGGAACAATTCACGGCAGCAGGCCTCGTCCGCCGGCGCCACCAACTCCCCGGACGGAAAAACCTGGGAAACGTAGGTGCCTGTCAAGACACCCGAGCCGCCCAGGATTTCATAGATCCTCCTGCCGCTTTCCAGGAGCCTCGACAGCACAGAGAGGCGGCGGTTTATGATTCGGGAGCCGGTGGCAATCAATTGCTCGTCCCAGGGTTCCATCTGAGATGTGATCCCGGATCCCTGCCGGAGCAGCTTGTTGCGCTGCAAAAGTACCCCCTTGTAATAATTTATGTCTACAGCATGCTGCGGCCAGACCTGGGTGACTACCATGTCGAGAAAGCGCCGCCTTAAACCAGGCGGTCCCTGGATGAGGAGGAGGTCTTGCGGTGAAAAGATCACCACCGGCAGGTATGCCGCTCCTTTCCCGGGTAGATCGCGCTTGCCGTTTATCTTGAATATTTTGCGCCTGGCAGCCATCTGGTATGCGCTTTCAAGCCTGTAAGGGAGCGGTTGCCGGATACCTTGCCGGACCTCTCCCCTGACAGAAAAAAAATCTGCACCCCAGCGCACCAGTTTCTCATCATGAATCTGCCTGAAAGAGTAACCCGTTCCCAGGTAATAGATGCTTTCAAGCAGGTTGCTTTTTCCGGAACCGTTGGGCCCGCTCACGATAGTAAAGCCCTCAAAAGGCAGGAATTCCAGTTGTTGAAAGTTGCGGAAGTTCGTCAGTTGAAGGCGTATAAGCATCATCGTTTACTCCGGGGAGTTTACCCGGCGAACCGGGAGCACCAGGTGCAGGTATGAGGCATCTCCGTTTTCCAGGTATACAACGGGCCCGCTTGAACCGTTCAGGCACAGCCTGATCTTCTGCTGGTCCATGGCCTTCAGCGGTTCAAGCAGAAAACGGGTATTAAAAGATGCCACACATTCCCCTTCAACAAGGCCTTCGACCGGGATCTCTTCGCAGATGGAGCCGACCTGGGGAGCCTGTGCCGAGATACATAATGCATTGTCGCCAACCTTTAGCTCGGTGACTGCAAAGTGCTCAGTGGGTGCTACAAAAAGGGATGCCCTCTCCAGACATGCCTCCAGAGCTGCCTTGTCCGCATACACCTCCAGCTCCGCAGACCCGGGAATAACCTTTTCGTAAGCAGGGAACTGTGCCTCAATCAGCCTGCTTGTAAGGATAAATCTTTCCGTCTGGAAGCTCACCAGTTTTAGATCCCAGGTGATTTCCAGCTGATCCTTATCCTCCACCAGCCTGCCGGTTTCGGTGATTGCCGCTGCAGGAACTAAGAACCCGGTTTCTTCCGGATCTATTTCAACAGTGTCCGGAAGTGTCAGCAGCGAAAGCCTGTATGTATCGGTTGCCACGAGGCTTAATTGACCGTTTTTAAAGTGGAAGTAAACCCCGGCATAGTTTGGCCTGAGCTCACGGGGTGCAGCCGCAAAAATCACCTTTTTGATGATATTTTTCCACATCTCTCCATCAATCTTCAGGCTGTTCCCCCTCGCCCTGGGGTGAATCGAAGGAAAGTCGGCCGGAGGCCAGGTGTTCAGCCTGATCGACGCCCTGTTGTCGTTATAGTTTATCTCCAGCTGATTGGATAATTCGTTCCAGTTGAGATCAACCTCACCCTCAGGTAAACGCCGCACCAGATCGAGGAAATAGCGGGCGGGAACGACGGTGCTTCCTTCTTCCTGCACCATCACGGGCATCTTTATGGTCAGGCTCAGATCGAGATCGGTGCTCTGCATGACCAACATTCCCTCCTGGGTAAACATCAGGCATCCGTTCAGAACAGGATTGCTTGCCCGGGAAGGGACGATGCGACCAAGAGCGGCCAGGGCCTGGACCAGATCTTCTCTTGTGCACTGAACTTTCAAAACAAAGCCTCCTTAAAATTTTTTGTTCTAAAATAAATGTGAATTAAATAAAATATTAGGAGGTATAGTAATAGTTGTTGGGAAAATGTGCAATAATCTGGTCTAAACCTGATAAATGAAAAAGTTTTATAGGGATATTTTTGTGGATAAATTTAAATAATATGGGGATAGGCTGTGTTTTTTAACTTTCATGCTGTTAGGAAGCCTGCAACTGTTTAATGATATCTTTGATGGTGGCATCAAGTTCTTCGTTTTTGGCCCTTTCTGTTTTTATTTTTTCATATGCATGCATAACGGTAGTGTGATCCCTTCCGCCAAATTCCTGTCCGACTTTAGGCAGGGATGCATCTGTAAGTTCCCGCGCCAGGTACATGGCGATCTGACGGGGGAACGCCACGTTTTGGGTGCGGCGCTTGGTTTTAAAATCTTCTATTTTAAGATTGAAATAATTTGCGACAACCTTTTGAATCATTGGTATGGTGATGTGATGTGGCCTGTCACCCAGTAAAACGTCTTTTAAGGCCTCATTGGCACAGTCAAGATCGATTTCTTTTTGATTTAACGAGGCATAGGCGATAATTCTTAAAAGAGCTCCTTCAAGTTCACGTATGTTGGATTTTATCTTGGATGCAATAAAAAGAAGCACATCGTCGGGGAGTGTGTAGTTCTCTAATTGAGCCTTTTTTCTTAAGATGGCCACCCTTGTTTCCAGATCGGGCGGCTGAATATCGGCAAGTAGGCCCCATTCGAAGCGTGACCTCAAACGATCTTCTAAGGTAGGTATTTCTTTAGGAACACGGTCGCTGGAAATAATGATCTGCTTGTTTGCCTCATAAAGAGCATTGAATGTGTGGAAAAACTCTTCCTGAGTTCTTTCTTTACCGGCAAGAAATTGGATATCATCAATCAGAAGTATGTCCATGGTGCGGTACTTATTTCGAAAATCTACGGCTTTGTCATCCCGAATTGCGTTGATCAATTCGTTGGTAAATGTCTCTGATGAAACGTAAACAACGCGGTAAGACTTATTGTGGTCAAGGACATAATGGCCAATGGCATGCATCAGATGTGTCTTGCCAAGACCTACTCCCCCATAGATAAAAAGCGGGTTGTACGCTTTGCTTGGGGCTTCGGCTACCGCTCGGGAAGCAGCATGGGCCAGGCGATTACTGTTCCCTATTACAAACGTATCGAATGTATATCTGGGGTTCAGTGAGGGGATCGATTCGCCCTCCCTTGAAAAAACAAAACTGTCTTTCCCATTTGCCGTTATGAAACGCAGTGTGACATTCTGGTTGAGTTTGGATTCAAGGTGGGTGCGCAGAAGAGCGCTGAAACGGGTCTCAAACCAGTCCCGGGTAAAATCGTTTAATGTAGTAATAACGAGTGTACCGTCATGGTATGCAAGGGGTTGCGCAACATTGATCCAGGTCTTAAAGCTTTGTTCGTCGAGCTCTTTCTCTAATATTTTTAATACCTCTTGCCAGATCTCGGAGAGCTTGAACTTCATTTTTACTCCACCCTATTTATCAACAAATGTTATACACAACCTGTTAATAAGCTGTAGATAACTTTGAGAGGAATTCCGAATTAAATATAACAAATAAATAACAGAAGAAGCAAGTGCTGCTTGACATACCTAAAGAGTTGTCTATAATGTAGAAAGGAACTAAAAGGAAGAAAAAGTGTCTTAACAGCAATGAGAGGTGGATATTGATGAAGAGAACGTACCAGCCAAAACATAGAAGGATGAAGAGGGTGCACGGCTTCTTAAGAAGAATGCGCACAAAAGGCGGGCAGAATATAATTCGCAGGCGGCGTCTGAAGGGAAGAAAAAGACTGACTGCTTAAAAGCATGTTAAGGGAAGAAAGGCGGTTGCGCTCGGCTGAAGATTTTAAGAAAGTTTACCTGGAGGGAAGAGGAGTCAGAGGAAGGTTCATCACCCTGCGCTTTAAGAGAGGCAGGAAGGAAATAACCAGGTTTGGGCTGGCTCCTGCAAGAATAATAAGAAGTGCTGTTATGAGAAATAGGTTAAAAAGAAGAATAAGGGAGATCTGCCGGGCTTATCAAGATGATGTTAAGCATAACTATGATATTGTCATAAATATAAGCAGCGCTGCGGTAAATGCCAGCTATAGAGAGTTAGAAAAAGATTTTTTGTATGTAATGCGAAGGGCGGGATTGTTGGAGATTAAAAGCAGGGAGCAACAGTAAATGAGAAGGCTAATAGTTTTTTTGATCAGGATATATCAGAGATACTGGTCATCGTGGCATCCGCCGGTCTGCCGCTTTACCCCGAACTGCTCCGAGTATGCAATAGAGGCCTTGATGAGACACGGCATATGGCGAGGCTCTTTTTTTATATTGAGAAGGTTGTTGCGATGTCATCCGTGGAACGCAGGAGGTTATGATCCCGTACCTTAGGGAATAATAGGAAAATGAAAACAGGAGGTGGTAACCTGCCCCGGCAGTAATGCTGGCGCGGTGGGAAAAATTTGAGTCCTTGGGGAAAGTTTGTAGAGTTTTTTATGTATCTAATCCAATATTTCTATGAGGTAACCGTCTCATTAAAGATTCCCAGCTATGGACTGGCAATTATCTTTTTTACGATCGCCGTAAAACTGGTGCTTTTTCCACTGACTTTAAAACAAATGCGTTCAATGCGTGCGATGCAAGTCTTGCAACCGAAGATAAAAGCCTTGCAGGAGCGCTATAAGGGTCAGCCGGAAAAGGCACAGAGAGAAATTATGAATCTTTACAAAGAAGCCGGAGCAAATCCCTTTTCCGGTTGCCTGCCGTTGCTTGTGCAAATGCCCGTATTGTTCGCCCTTTTCAGTGCATTGCAAGCATTTTTTAACCCGGTTTACCTGGAAAAGAGCAAGCTTCACCTGCCACCGGGCGTCGACTTGACTCATGCCGGATTTTTGTGGATAAGTAATTTAGGAAAACCGGACCATTATGTTTTACCGATATTAACGGTTTTGGTTACATTCCTTCAGCAGTATATTACAAGCCTGACTACAAGCGGTAAAATCGATCAAACCCAGAGATCAATGCTCATTGTTATGCCTCTTTTTATCGGGTGGATGGCTTATACCTTTCCTGCCGGGCTGGCGCTGTACTGGGTTGTGTTTACACTGGTAAGCACGGTAGAGATGCTGGTTATCAAGAGAACTGTTAAGACGGAAAAGGAGAAGGAAGCAAAGGTATGAAGCAAATTGAGATTGAAGCAGGTTCAATCGAGGAGGCTGTTAAAGAGGCTTTAATCAAGCTGGGTGCCAGACGAGAGGAGGTAGATATTGAGGTAATTGAAGAGGGATCAAGAGGATTCCTGGGTATCATCGGCAATAGATTGGCTCGTGTCAGAGTTAAAATAAAAGAAACGCCTCGTGACGTCATTGAAACAACTGTGCAAGAGATTATATATGCAATGGGTATAGATGTTGCATTTAACATTTCACAGTCCGGTTTATACTGGAATGTTAATTTTGAGGGACCGGACGTGAGATTATTGATCGGACGGCGTGGTGAAACAATAAACGCACTCCAATTTATAGTAAATATGATCGTTAATAAAAGACTAAATGAAAAGGTGCACCTGATAATGGATGCAGAAGGATACAGGCGACGGCGTGAAGAAACGTTAAGGAGACTGGCCAGGCGTTTATCGGAAAGGGTTAAGAGGACAAAAAGGGACGTGGTTTTGGAACCCATGACACCACAGGAAAGAAGGATCATTCACATGGAACTAAAGGAAAATCCATGGGTATACACGGTGAGCGAAGGGGAGGAACCGTACAGGAAGGTAGTTATCAGCTTAAAACGATAGATCGCTGGAACATTGATGTGTAAATAAACAGGGACTTCCGGTGGAGGCCCTTATTTTTTTATAGAAAGCGCTGTGATGGCTATATGAATCCGTTCAAAAATGAAGATATTATTGCCGCAATCAGTACTCCTCTGGGTGAAGGAGCAATCTCAATCATAAGGATAAGCGGTAAGGGATCTCTGGAACTGGTGGGGCGTGTATTCAAGCCGCGCAGAAAGTCATTGGCATTTGAGGAGATCCCTACGCATAAAATGACACTTGGCTATATCGTCGATAAGGAAGGGCAAAGCCTGGATGAGGTGCTGATATGTCCTATGAAGGCTCCTTACACCTACACGAAGGAGGACATTGTAGAAATTTATTGTCATGGAGGTGTTATGGCGGTCCAGCGCGTCTTCGATCTTATATTATCTATGGGAGCCAGGGTGGCAGAACCGGGAGAGTTCACAAAACGGGCCTTTTTAAATGGACGCATCGACCTGGCACAGGCGGAGGCCGTTTTAGATATTATCAGGTCACGCAGCCAAATGGGTGTGGATATCGCCCTCAAGCAACTGTCGGGAAGGTTGTCTGGTGTGGTTGAATCGTTAAGAGAAGAGCTTAAAGGAATCCTGGTCGAGGTCGAGGCGGAAATCGATTTTCCAGACGATGTCGAAGCATCAGAAAAGGATGAAAGAGCTGAGAAAATTAGAGGGATGATCGCGAAAATCGAAGCGATCATAGGATCAGCTGATGTAGGGCGCATCTATAGGGAAGGGCTGGCAGCGGTTTTGGTGGGAAAACCGAACACTGGAAAATCAACACTGCTGAACCGGTTGCTTGGGGAGCAGAGGGCGATTGTAACCGATATTCCTGGGACGACGCGGGATATCATTGAAGAATCGATTAACATAAAAGGTATCCCCCTCAGACTTTTGGACACCGCCGGCGTCAGAATGAATGCAGGGACGGTGGAGAGGCTTGGAATAGAGAAAACAAAAGAGGCGGTGGAAAGAGCAGATATTGTCATCGCCCTGTTCGATAGGACATCCCCACTACAGGAGGATGACAGGATGGTTATGGAAATAATAAAGGGTAAGCGCAGCATCGTCTTGCTTAACAAAGTAGATGTTCCGGATAAAAAACTCGATAAAAAAGATATCAAAGATTTCGTAGGTGATGTGCCTGTTATTGAGATTTCCGCATGCAGCGGTTGGGGGTTAGAAGAATTGAAGAATGCTGTTGTTGAAATAGTTGGGGTACAAAGGGTAACGGGTGAAGCCGTTATGATTACCAACGCCAGACATAAGGCTGCGCTGGAAAGAACAAGGAAAAGCCTGAAAAATGCCCTCAGGGCGTTTGAAATTGGAGTTCCTTTGGACTGTATAGCGGTTGATTTATGGGAGGCATGGGATTGCCTGGGTGAGATAACCGGAGCCACCGTAAACGATGAAATTATTGATCAGATTTTTGAGAACTTTTGCATCGGAAAGTAGCTGGAGGGGAGTTCGCCTGTCGTGCAAAAAATAAAGATCCTGGAGCAGGGTGCCGAAAAGCTAGGAATTCTCATCGACGAAGAAAAATGCAGGAAATTTTGTGAATATGCAATGTTAATTAAAGACTGGAATAAGAGAATGAACCTGGTAAGTTTCCGGGAGATGGAAGATCTGTATCGCTCCCATTTCTTGGACTCACTGTGGTGCATGAAAGGAATTGATTTTCACAACGGCATGAAAATGATCGACATCGGGAGCGGGGCGGGTTTCCCGGGAATACCTTTAAAGATCTGTTTTCCGGGTATTGAATTGGTTCTCATTGAGGCTCAAAAAAAGCGATGCCTTTTTTTAAAAGAAACGATTGAAAAATTGAATCTGGATAGATGTTTAGTAATCAATGGGCGAGCAGAGGAAATGGCGCATGCAGGGATTTACAGAGAAGCTTTTGATTGCGCGGCAGTACGGGCGCTTTCGAGGCTTCCTGTTTTGTTAGAGTTAGGTCTGCCATTTCTTAAAACTGGAGGCAGGCTTGTTGCACTGAAAGGCCGTGATGTTGATATAGAAATTGAGTCATCCCGGTATGCCTGCATGATCTTGGGAGGTGAATTAGTTGCTAAGATACCATACAAGCTAAAGGATTGGGAAAGAAGGCACGTAGTGGTTTATCAGAAAATTAAAGAAACCCCGTACCGTTTCCCACGGCGTCCCGGAATCCCGCAGAAGAAACCCCTTGTCAAAGAAAAGGAAAAATAGGAATTATATCGTAAATATACATTTAATTTAAAAGAAGAGAAGAAAGACGAGGGTGATGCTCTGTGTGGAAAATCATCAAGGAAGATGAAAAAAGCCATCAAGTGCATGCCATTCGAATTGATAAGATAAAATGCGGAACAGGATTCCAGCCTCGTTTTGAAATAAGAGATGAGGATATCGAAAGCCTGGCGGAGTCAATCAAAGAAGTCGGCGTTTTACAGCCTGTACTTGTGCGGCCGAAAGGCGGGTACTACGAACTTATCGCAGGAGAAAGGAGACTTCGGGCGAGTATAAAAGCCGGCCTGAGTGAGATTCCTGCGGTTGTAAAAGAAATGAGCGATATTGAAGCAGCAGAAATAGCCCTTATTGAAAACTTGCAGAGGCGAAACCTGCATTTTTTTGAAGAAGCAAATGGCTTCGCGCGTCTAATTGCCGAATTCAATTTAACCCAAAACGATGTAGCCAAACGGATGGGGATAAGCCAGAGCGCTGTGGCCAACAAGCTTCGTTTGTTGCGCCTACCCCCTGATATAAGGGAAGAAATCTATAGGTTAAAGTTATCTGAAAGGCATGCCAGGGCTCTGCTTGAACTCCCGGATAGAGAAAAACAACTGCGTTTGCTTAAACTGGCAGAAGAAAAAGAACCCACAGTAAGCGAATGGGAAAAGATGATCAAGCGCGAAAAAGATCAAAATATTTCCCGGGAAATAAAATTGAGTCGTAAGAAAAACATAAAGCCACTTATCAAGGACCTGCGCCTTTTTTTGAATTCGCTGGAGAGAGGAGTAGAAACATTGAGGGCTGCGGGTCTTGATGTAGAGTTGCATCACCAGCGGCATGGGAGTTCGTTAAAAATTATTATCGAGGTTGTAGAAAATGTGTGAAAAAGTGGAGATCAAGTGGGATGAGGAGTATGGGTGCTATGACGTTGAAATAAATGATCCAGACGCCACTGTGGCCGAATTTGAAGAGGCGTGCCAGGATCTATTTTCTAGGGCTGAGGCTTACCGTAGATATAATGACACATGCTTTGGCTGCTGTTTCTGCTGCTCTGAAAGAATCCCTGTTAGCAGGATAGACCTGCTGCGCATATATGAATTGTTTCATGATATGGATGAATGGGATGAAAAGGATTTCCGGAGGTGGGCAGAAGGGGTTGCAGAAATAAAGAGGTTCGGAGGGTGTGTGGATGTAACCCTGGGGGTGGATGAATGCTGGATCTGCCGGTTCTGGGTTCGCGAAAAAGGAATCTGCTCCATATACCAGGCAAGGCCTTTTGCCTGCAGAACCTACCTGTGTGCTCCGATGTCCAGACGCTTTGAAGAATTGCGTTCACAGGTCATCAACATGGGTCAAGATGACCTGGTTCCACACCTATGTGAGGACGTAGATGAGATATACCTAGAGAAGAACGCCTTTGCAAAGGTTAACAGCTACAGAGATATCAGGCTCAGGGATATCTGTTCAAAGAGACTATGGAGGCAGCTAACTGATCAAAGAAAAGATTAAATGCCAGGCCCTCTGCCCTGAAAATACATCAAGTTCACCCGCCGGTCTACCGCTCGACTCCCGATTCCAGGCCGGACAGGACAACGGCTCGCTTCGGGACAGCTCTGGGATGCTGCGTAACAAGTTGCTAACTGCTTCT